>NZ_JBTXLS010000019.1:0-52747 GCF_054871665.1 Myroides sp. LJL115
AGTTTTGTCCTCCATACTACATTAAATAAGCAAGTACTAAGACGAGCAGGTTATCCATCTCTAAATGACATCTACTTAAAAGTATCGTAAAGTTAAGAACCGCCTTGGTACGGAACCGTATGCCGGGTGGTGTGAAAGGTCGGCTGAAGACATAATCTTCAGCCTCCTATTCTATTTATTAACTATCCATTAGGTTTGACTTGTCTAAAATTGCTCTTATCAAGAAATTATTAGGGGGTGTCTTTTAATAAAATATCATCATATAAATAGTAAGTTTATACTTCTTGCTACTAAATAATTTCTTATTTATTAAATATTTTAAGTTTTAATTGAAACAGATAGATTAATTAAGTTAAAATTTGTAAATTAGATAAGTAAAAAAAAATATAAAGTATGACAAGTTCAGTTATTGAAAACATTAGAAGAAATGTTAACCATTGGTACCTACCTGTTTTAGTAGGGGTGTTTTTTATCGTAGCAGGAGTATACATTTTTATGACTCCAGTAGCTTCCTATTTATCTTTAGCTATTTTATTTAGCGTTCTTTTCCTTTGTTCAGGATTTTTAGAGATCTTTTTTGCGCTTGCCAATAGTAAGCAATTACGTGGATGGGGTTGGATGCTAGGAGCAGGTATTGTGGATTTTGTAATAGGATGTTACTTAATTAGTTCGCCACCATTGGCAGCGGAGGTTTTACCTTTATTTGTAGGAATTGTTTTAATGTTTAGATCATTCCGTGGTTTAGGAATTGCTTTTGACATGAAGGCAATGCATACAAAAGGATATGGAAGCTTAATTGTTTTAGCTATTTTAGGATTAATCTTTGCATTCTTTATGATTTCGAATCTACAGTTTGGTGCTTTTACAGTAGTGTACTGGACTAGTTTAACTTTTATTTTCTTAGGAATTTTAAGTATGTATTTTGGTTTTGCATTACGTACTTTAAAGAGAAAAGGAGGGCAAATCAGCCAAGAATTAGTAGATAAATACCAAGCAATTCAAGAACAGATTAAAAAAGAGGTAGAATAATGGTGTTCTAAAGATTAATTTTATCTTAAATCTATACTAGGAAGTAAAAAAAATAGTATTTTTCAGTTTTAAATTAAAAGACTATGAGAAAATTATTGGGAATTACCTTATTTGTAGCTGCTGCAGCTATATTTGGTTCATGTGAAAAAAAGTATGAATATATTGGTGAAGAGGCTAGAGTAGGTATTATCTATTTGGATAGCTTTACAAAGGAATCTAATTTAGTGGTAAGCACAAAAGGTTATGAACACCCTTGGAGAATTAGCGATGGGGTATCTGTTTTTGTTTACTTCCTGGAAGACACTTATGGTGATGGAAGACCTGTTTGGACGCCACTACCTGCTAAATATTTTATTGATGTTCAACAAGGAAATACCACTTCAATAGCAGAAATAGAATATAACAATGCTTATACCGAAGAGGAAGTATTGCTAACGGCAAGAAGTTTTCAAGGATTAGACTTATTTAAAAAGGTAGGAAATGGAAATGATGCTATAAGCTATACTGATAAATTAACTTTTAAAGTAGTTTATCTTTCAGGGCCAAGACCAGTACCGTTTTCTGTAGCGAGTGAAGTAAAAGAAGATGGAACTGTTCCTTATGAGGTTTTAGAACAACAGTACAACCTGCAAAATGCAAAAATGGCTAGAATGAATCCTAGTAAATAATAGTAAAACCAGTAGAAATACTGGTTTTTTTTATGCCATAATTTATCAAAAGTTAAAAAAGCACTCTCTATAACTTTAGTCTTACTACTAAAAAATGTAGGGGGTGATTTTTTTTTAGGCCTGTTTTTTACTTAAAATCACCCAAAATTGTATTATTTAATTTTTTCTACAAAAAATATAGGGGGGTGTGTTGGTTTTTTTTAGTTTTTCACTACATTTGCGTCATCAAAAAGAGGGGTACCTTTCAAAAAAACTAAAATTATGTCAACATTTCGTTTTCGAGCAATTGAAAAAGCAGCTTCTAGAGAAGTTGTAAAAGTAGAGGAACTGGGTAGAAAATCATTAATTTTTGGAGACCATGTTTTTAATGATAAGGCAATGCGTCAATTTTTAACACCAGAGGCTTATCAATCGGTAAAAAATGCTCAATTAGGTATTAAAATCGATAGAAGGCTTGCAGATTACATCGCCTTAGGTATGAAAGAATGGGCAATGAGTAAAGGTGTAACACATTATACGCATTGGTTTCAGCCTTTAACGGGGATAACTGCTGAAAAGCATGATGCCTTTTTCGAAACCCAATTTGATGGGGATCCAGTGGAGAAATTCAATGGGAGTCAATTAGTACAACAAGAGCCAGATGCTTCGAGTTTCCCAAGTGGAGGAATCAGAAACACATTTGAGGCAAGAGGATATACAGCTTGGGATCCAACCTCTCCAGCTTTTATTTTCGGAAGTACTCTTTGTATACCAACTGTGTTTATTTCTTATACAGGAGAAGCATTAGATAATAAAACCCCACTTCTTAAAGCTATTACTGCTGTGGATGAAGCAGCAACAGAGGTAGCTAAGTATTTTGATAAAAACGTAAAGAAAATTACTACTACTTTAGGGTGGGAGCAAGAATATTTCTTAGTAGATACCGCATTAGCTTCTTCAAGACCTGATATTCTAATAACAGGAAGAACGCTTTTAGGACATACCGCAGCTAAAGGACAACAGTTAGATGATCACTATTTTGGATCTATTCCTACTAGAGTTTTGAATTATATGCATGATTTGGAGAATCATTGTATTTTATTGGGAATCCCTGTAAAAACAAGACATAATGAGGCTGCTCCTAATCAGTTTGAGTTAGCTCCAATATTTGAGGAGACTAACTTAGCAGTGGACCATAACTCTTTGCTTATGGATGTAATGAAAAAAGTTGCTGAAAAGCACTCTTTTAAAGTATTATTCCACGAAAAACCATTCAAAGGTGTTAACGGTTCAGGTAAACATAATAACTGGTCACTAGCCACAGATACAGGAGTTAACTTATTAAGTCCTAGTAAAACACCAAAGAGTAATTTACAATTCTTAACCTTTTTTATTAACACCATAAAAGCGGTAAATGATAATGAAGAGTTATTACGCTCGTATATTGCCTCCGCCAGTAATGATCACCGTTTAGGTGCTAATGAAGCTCCACCGGCTATTATGTCTGTATTTATCGGAAGACAATTAACAAAAGTGTTAATGGAATTAAAGGATGTTACAGATGGAAAATTATCACCGGAGGAAAAAACAGATTTAAAATTAAATGTAGTTGGGAAAATTCCTGATTTACTTTTAGATAATACGGATCGTAACCGCACTTCTCCTTTTGCTTTCACTGGTAATAAGTTTGAGTTTAGAGCTGTAGGTTCTACTCAAAACTGTGCTGGTCCTATGACAGCCTTAAATACTATTGTGGCTAAACAACTTAGAGACTTTAAAGTGGAAGTAGATACTTTAGTTGAAAAAGAGGGACTTAAAAGGGACGAGGCTATTTTCAATGTATTAAGAGAATATATTAAAGATAGTGAAAGAATCCTTTTTGAGGGAGACGGATACAGTCAAGAATGGGAAGAGGAAGCTGCAAAACGTGGGTTAAGTAATAATAAAGCTACCCCAGAGGCTTTAAAAGTTAGAATTGCTCCAGCGTCTTTAGATGTGTTTGAAAAAATGGGTGTAATGAGTAAGATCGAAATGGAATCTCGTTACGAAATTGAATTAGAAGAATACATTAAGAAGATTCAAATTGAAGCTAGAGTACTTGGGGATATGGCTAGAAATCATGTTATTCCAACAGCCATTAAGTACCAGAACACTGTCATTGAGAATGTGAAAGGTTTAAAAGAAATCTTCCAAGGAGATGATTTTAATGATATTGCAGAAGAGCAAGTGCAAATTATCAAAAAGATTTCCGAGCATATTTCTCAGATAAATAATAAGGTTACAGAAATGATTAACCAAAGAAAGAAATCGAACTTAATTTCAAATAAATACGACCAAGCTTACAGCTATTGTTATGAAGTTAAGCCTTATTTCGATGTAATTCGCTACCACAGTGACAAATTAGAGTTGCTAGTAGATAACGAGATTTGGACATTAACCAAATACCGTGAATTATTATTTATCAATTAGTTCCAGGATATACACTATCACTATAACAACACACACTTACTTTAAAAAGGTTTCGTCTTTAAAAGGCGAAACCTTTTTTGCTTTTAGACTATTGGTCATACAAGATGTATTTTAATCAACTAAAGTAGCTGTGCTATTACTTTGACTCTCAAAGGGGAAGTACCAATGTATGTATAGTAAACATTTTTATCGCTTTAGTACTTTATTACAATAGTCTCAACAAAGTACTTTAACTTCTTTAAAAAGCTTATACCACAATAGTAGTATAGAAGGTTACTTTGGGATTATTTTTTAAAAGAAAGTGCTAGGACTACTCTTTTATCAAGAGGTCCTAGCACCTAAACCAAGCAAATTACTAAAAAAATATTCCTATGCTCTCTTCTTTCTATAGGCTAAATAAAATAAGATAGGTAAAACAGTAAAGGACAGTACCATACAAATGATTAATCCACCTACAATCATAATGGCCAAAGGTTTTTGAATTTCAGAGCCCATACCTGTGGATAGTGCAGCAGGCAAAAGTCCCATAGACCCCATTAAGGCAATCATAATTACTGGTCGTATTCTACTTTTTACCCCTTCTTTAATTGCCTGGGTTAATTCCATTGAATGTTTTCTATTGTCTTGGATTTGACCAATTAAGACAATTCCATCAATGGTTGCTACTCCAAAGAGTATGATAAAACCAATCCCAGCGGAGATACCAAATATAGTACCTGTAACCCAAAGGGAGATAAATCCACCAATAAAAGCGAAGGCTAGAGTGATAGCAGAAATCAAGGTGTCTTTTACATTTCCAAAGTTAAAGTACAGCAGTAATAGGATAAGAACTAAAGAAACAGGAACCACTAAGGTGAGCTGCTTAGCTGCGCGTTCTTTACTCTCGAATTCTCCCGCCCACTGTACTTTATGATTTTTTGGAATAAATACATTTTGAGCAACTTTCTCCTTGGCTTCTGTTATAGTACTTTCTAAATCTCTTCCTTCAATACTAAATCCTACCGCTATATATCTACTGGCATTCTCTCTATAGATGAAAGCGGGTCCACTATGATAGTCAATTGTAGCAATTTCCTTTAAGGGAACTTGTTTGCCATCCAAGGTAGGGATTAGGATCTCACTAATTTTTTCTTGGGAATCTCTGTATTGTTTATCATAGCGAATTACAATGTCAAACATTCTCTCATTCTCATAAAAGGTAGTAGCTGTTTCCCCACCAATAGTCATTGCAATCACTGCCTGAGCATCTGCTGTGGTGACAGCATATTTTGCCATCTTTAATTCATTTAAGGCAATTCTTAGTTCTGGTTGACCAATATTTTTAAATACATTTAAATCGGTGATTCCAGGAACATCTTTAATGCTATTGGCAACTTGGTTGGCATAGTCTTCCAATTCAAATAGATTATCTCCAAATATTTTGACAACCAAAGAACTTTTTACCCCAGCAACATATTCTTCCACATTATCCTGTATAGGTTGACTAAAGCCAAATTTAACTCCTGGATATTTTTCCAGTTTCTCTCGCATTTGATCTAACAGCTCTTCTTTAGGAATCTTGTGTTCCCATTGATTTTCTGGTTTTAACTGGGTATGAAACTCAATATTGAAAAAACCTGTTGGATCTGTTCCATCATTTGGACGTCCTGTTTGTGTCAAGACAAATTCTACTTGTTGGAATTCCCTAAGATCTGCTTTCATTTTTTGACTTAGCTCTACCGATTCTGGTAAAGAAACACTACTAGGTAAGGTAGCTCGAATGTAAATGGCTCCTTCGTTTAATTTTGGTAGAAATTCTGCACCATAATAATGGAATTTTACCCCACAGAGCACTAGTAGAAGGCCAAAGGCAATTAGAGTTGCTTTTTTTCTCTTGAAACAAAAGTCAAATACCTTATAAATATTAACTCTAAAGAATCTAGATATAAAGTTTTCCCTTTCAGAAATATTCTTTGTCAAAAGTACTTTACACATGGCAGGTACATAGGTCAAACTTAAAATAAGAGAGCCTAGTAAAGCATACCCTAAAGTAAAGGCAAGTGGAGAGAACATTTTTCCTTCTACTTTTTGGAAAGAAAAAATAGGTATAAGTGCTACAATTAAAATCAGTAAGGCGAAAAAGATATATCCAGCTACGCTTGAGGCGCTTTTTCGAATTGTACCTAACTTACTCATTTTATTGAAGCGTTCCATACCCACAAGCTTGGCCTTTTTCTCCAAACCGACAAAGACCACTTCCACAATAACTAGGGTACCTTCCAGTAAAAGTCCAAAATCCAAAGCTCCCATCGAAATTAAGTTAGCAGGTAACCCTTGGATTCTAAGCATGATAATAGCAAATAAGAATGCTAAGGGGATTACCGAGGCTACTATAAAAGTGGTCCTCCAATTATATAGGAACACAAATACAATAATAGAAACAAGTATAATACCCTCGATAAGGTTTTTGGTTACCGTATGAACTGTATTGTTTACTAAATCTGTACGGTCAATAATAGGTTTAATCTGTACGCCTTTTGGTAAGATGCGATGATTTAGGTCTTCAATTCTTTCTTTTAAATGTGTAATTACCTCACTTGGATTTTCTCCTCTTAGCATGACTACAATTCCTTGGACTACATCCTCTTGGTCTTGATAGCTTACTTGACCCAATCTAGGTTTTGAGCTAACAACTACTTTAGCTACGTGTTTTACTAATACAGCAGTGGGCCCGTTTACTTGGATTAAGATATTTTCAATATCCTCTATATTATCTAGTAGTCCAACACCGCGAACTACATAGGCTTGGTCTGCTCTTTGAATGATGTCTCCACCTACATTTATGTTGCTGTTTTCTACTGCCTCAAATACATCTAGAGGGCTAAGATCATAGTTTTGTAGTTCAGTGGGATTAATTTGTATTTCATACATTTTTTGCTCCCCTCCAAAGCTAACTACATCTGCTACTCCAGGTACAGAGAGTAATTCACGCTCAATTACCCAATCCTGTATAGAGGTAACTTCTTTAATAGGTAATTCCGATTCTATAATATATCTAAAGATCTCCCCAGTAGCACCAGAGGGAGCTTCTATTTCATAGTCTGCATCTTTAGGTAAATCTACACCCATCATACGGTTATTGGCATATTGTTGGGCGTAAAAATCATCTACATTATCCTCAAATATTACCGATACAACCGAAAGTCCAAAAAGGGAAGTAGAACGTAGTTCAGCTTTTTTTGGAATGGTATTCATTTGTTTGGTAATAGGAAGAGTTATAAACTTTTCCATTTCCTCGGCACTTCTGCCAGGCCATTGGGTGATAATTCTTACCCTAGTATTGGTAACATCAGGGAAAGCTTCAATAGGAGTTTTAATATAGGAGTATATACCTGCAAAAAGTAGAAGTGCGACTCCAAAAAAGATAAAGATGGTGTTTTTAAGAGAAAATGCTACTATGTTTTTTACGAATTTCTGCATCGTTTATAGCTTTAAAATGGATTGTTTAATTGCTCATATACCAATAAGGCATTATTGGTTATAATTTGCTCTCCTTGTTCTATACCTGTATTAGTGTAAGTGAATTGGGAATTCCTAGCAATTGGATCAATTCTTCTTACTTCTTGATTACACCTGTCATTGAACACAACTATGTAATTTTGGTTATTGTCAAATACAATAGCGCTATTTGGAATGGCAACGGCCTTTTGTGAGGGAGAATCTAATTCTACAATAATATCTGCAATCATTCCAGGTCGCAATTTATAGTCTTGATTATCCATGATGATTTGTGCTTTTAAAACGCGCTGTTCACTATCCAATGTTTGGCTAATATTGTCGATTTTTGCTTCAAAGAACTCATTTGGGTATGCGGAGGTATTCACTAGTACTTTTTGTCCTTTTTTTACATGTTGTATATTGGCTGTATAAACATTGGCCATTACCCAGACCTCACTAAGGTCAGCCACTGTAAATAATGGATCCTCGCTACCCGATACACTACTACCTTTAGTTATAGTATTCTCTACTATATATCCTGAGATAGGAGCTTTAATCTCAAAGGCCCCATGGTTTTTACCACTTGGATTATGTCTTTGGAGATTTTTTTGTAAAGCTGCAATTTTAGAATCTATAATTTCTACTTCTGCTTGAGCCTCTAAAAACTCTGTATTAGAAGCAAGTCCATCTTCAAACAGGCTCTTTGTGGTTTGCAATTGCCTTTGGATGACCTGTTTTTCTGCAGTGGAGCTCTCTAACTCTTGTAATAAATCGTTTAAGTCAGTACTACTGATAAGAGCTAAGGTTTGATCCTTATTGACAAAGTCACCAAGAGAAAAATAGGTTTGTTGTATAACTCCTTCAATCAAACTGTGATAGGCTACTGTTTTTTGCTGGTTATACATGATTTGACCAGTTAAAGTAATGCTTTGTATAATGGGAAGTACCTCTACTTTTTGTATTTGTAAATCTTGTTGAATTTCAGAATCAATACAATAGGTTTTATCTAAAGTATGTGCATTGGTTTGGGTCTTTTGACAGCTTGCCAAAAGGGTAATAAAACATAAACAAGAAAGGGTATATTTCAGCATGATGTAAGAAAATTTCATTTATAATTCAGTTCCTATTGAATATTGTAAAGTTTCAAATTGATCTACAATTTGTTTTTTTGTATCTAGAATTAGTGATTTATTATCCAAATAAGCCTCTATAAAGTCTAAGTATTGGATTAGACTGACATTTTTGTTTTTAAAGTTTTCTTGATACACTCTCATTAATCGGTCCAATTCAGGTTCGTAGTCCTTATCCATTTCAAGGAGTAATTCTAGACTTTTAGTGTAGTTCTTATAAGCCTGAACAATGTCATTGGCAATAGAATTTTGTACTTGTTGTTTTTGTAGCGTACTCTTTTGTATTTCTAACTTAGCCTCGGCAATATTTCCTTTATTTCTATCAAATACAGGTAGGTCAAAAGAAACCCCAAAACCCACAAAGTTTCTCATTATATTTCCCCCTCTGTCATAATCTATCCCTAAGGTAATATCGGGAGTGTTCTGTGCTTTGAAAATTTCTAATTGTTTTAAAGACTGTAGTTCTTGGTTTTTCTGTATTTGAACATCAGCTCTGTTTTCTTGTGCTTTAATTATCCAGTCTTCTAAAAATATTTCAGTGACTTGGAAAGTGGGTAGCTCTAATGCATCAGTGATATATAAATGAATGTCCTGACCGATGTTTAAAAAGTTTTTTAACTCTTTTAAAGATTCCTGTTCATCACTACAAAGCTCTGTGTATTGCTTTTGAAATTGAAGCTGAGCTGCTTGTAAGCGGATATAATCCACCTGGCTTATATTGCCTAAATCAAATTGCTTTTTGAAGCCTTGTAATAAGGCCTTAGTGTATTGAATCTGCCCCTGGTAAAGTTTAATTTGTTCTTGAGTACTTTGAAGCTCGGTTAAAAGTGTTCTAAGGTCCAGTTTGCTTTGGGCCAATATGGCACTAAACTCTTGTTCTTTTTGCTCCACAGTTAAACGTTGGAGTTCAATATTTTTGCGGCGTTTTCCCGCAGTTTGAATTTGCTGTTCTAAGTGCATAGAAATTTGCTGGGCTTGTCCCCAATTTCCCCAAATTATAGGTTGGGTTTCAATATCTGTAGTTTTCCACAAATTCACCTCGGAAATTTCAAAGGTTGGATTTGGCCAAAGTTTACTTTGAATAACTTGGGCCTGAGCTTGGGAAATTTCAAGCCTTTGAGCAAGTAAGTCAATATTTTGCTCCATAAACATGGCTTCTATCTGTTGTTTAGATAGGTGTTTTGGGGTACCCTTAGCAAAAGTGGTTAAGCAAAATAGCCCACATCCTAAAAACAATAATTGTCTAAGCATAAAACATATTTCTTTTATTTTACAAACCTACCTTCTTAAGGTTATAACCAACTTCGAAGTGGATTAACTTTACATTAAAGCTACATTAGAGTTAGATTAGAGACCTAGAATAAAGTAGATTTATTGGTTATTTATACTTTTTAGTGATAATTAAAATATTATACTGTTAATTTACAATTATTAATTATTATAATGTTTATAGGATATAAGATATTTTCTTTTTGGTTGACTTGTGTTAAAGAAGAATACGGTAGGGTAGAGGCAAAAAAAGAGGCTATCTCATCAAGCTTACTTCCCTGTCATTGAGAAGTAATTATTAGATATAGTTTTTATTTCAGTTTACATAATTAAATTATACTAAGTAAAATACGATATTTATTAAACAAAAAAGGGGCTGTCTTCAAGTGTGAGACAGCCCCTTTGTATGATGTAAATCTTACTTAGTTTTTCTTAAAGCGTAGAACAACCATATCATCTGCATTAGATAATACTAATTCACCATCTACTTCTTTATATTGAGTAACTGCATTTAAATTGCTAGTAAATAAATTTTCTTCAACACCATCACAGAATCTTCTAGTCATAGCTACTTTGTCAAAGCTAAGTTGTCCGTTATCTGCTTTGAACTCTCCATTGAAAACATTACATCCAGTGTTTCCATTGATGTTAGTAGTGTCAAAGTTTAATGTTGGAAGCCCCATAGGGAATCTATCCTCAATTGTTTTCATACTTCTATCTAGAGGTTGGATAAAAGATAAAACCCATTGTGTTCCTTCTAAATTAATAATTTTCTCCGTTGGAGCTTGTTTTTCATGTGCGTGTTTAAAACTCATAAGTAAAACATCCCCAGAGTAAAACTGTAATTTATGATCTTGTATTTTAAAACTTGTAATTTCACTTAAAGCTTTTTTGAATACAAAATCGCTTACGCCTTGACAAGCCATCATTGTAGATCCTAAATGCTCTCCAATAGATAGTCCGCTTACTCCACTTACTTGGTAAGCTCCGAAGATATTATTACAACCATCGTTACCATTTAACGTGTTTTTTTCTGTGTCAAAATTTAAAGAAGGTGTTTTTCCAGGAAACAAATCTTTTAATGATTTACCTTCTGTAAAAGAATCACTCATAGATTCTAAAACCCATTTTCCTTGTAGTTCATTGTGAATAGCTAAGTCTTGAGTTTGATTTTCCATAGTGTTAGTAGGTACTGTTTTACAGCTAATTACCGATAAAGATAAAAAAGCTGCAAGAAGGATTAAATTTCTTTTCATTTCGTGAATTTTTTATGTTAAGCCAAATATACAGAAAACAAGTGGCATCAATATGTTAATGTTTCCTCAAAAAAGTAGATTTAGGTACTTATTTTTCATAAATACATAAGTAATGTATTGATTAGTAATAGATAAGCTTCTGCCTAAATAAGTAATAGAAATAACGATCTATAATCCTAAATCCTTGTAAATATGTAAAGATAACTGATTAAATTTTACAAAGTGCTCATTTTTGTCATTTTAACACATGTGATGAAGTTAATAAAAAATGTTAAATTATGTTATTTATTAGAGTTATTTGTATTTTTTAGTATAAAGAGCATATATTTGTAGTAATCTAATGGGTTTTTATAAAATCTTTGTAAACACTAGAATGCAAGATATTGCTACTTAGTTGAAATAGCAAGTGAATTTTAGCCTAGAAATACCATTAGACTGCAACCTATTATGACTTAAAAACCAATTAGAATGTTAGACACTTCAACAATATTGCAAAAGATCAAAAAGACGGTGGGGGTTAAAACAGATTTAGAACTTTCTAAATTGCTAAATGTTAAGCCTAATACTATTTCATCTTGGAAAAAAAGAAATAGCCTTCAATATGAAACCATCATTGAGTTATGTGAGAAGTATGATGTTGATTTGAATCAATTATTTAAGGACTCACCTATTAGTAGTTATACTACTGATCAAAGTAAAGGAAAAGTCAAAATGATTGGGGTAGACCAGCATTTGGAGTACTTTATAGATCCTGAGGCTGTCTTGCAAGATGCAGCTAGTTACGTGTTTCCAACTACAGAGCAAGTAGATATGGCTTTTCAAGTTGCCTCTGAAAGTATGTACCCAACTATTAGAACTTCTTGTTATGTTTTGGTAAAGCAGATGAATTTAAATCAAATTCAACCCCATAAGATTTATTTATATGTGGTTGATGGAAAAGGTATTTTTCTTAGTAGGTTCAAAAGGCTAACAGAGCACAATGTTTTATTATTTACCAATGACAATGAGAATATGGGTATTAATAAAGTGGAGCTCCAAAATATACGCGAAATATACGAAGTCAAAGCTTTATTTTGTCCTAACTTAAAACATATTGGAGATTTATAAGTTTTAAAGTCCCGAGTTAATCCTTTTTTGTTTTGTATTTTTGTTCTTTATTTTAATATACCTTTTCAATATGCAATGGATTAAACAAAAGTGCTGGGCAAATGTGTTAGATAGTCAAAGAAAGCAATCTTATTTCAAGGATTTACAGAGTTTTGTCAAAGAGCAATATGCCGAGAAATGCGTCTATCCTAAAGAAGAAAATATTTATAATGCCTTAGAACTTACCCCTTTTGATAAAGTTAAAGTAGTTATTCTTGGACAGGATCCTTACCATGGAGAATTTCAAGCTAATGGACTCAGTTTTTCGGTAAATAAAGGAGTGAAGATTCCACCTAGTTTAGTGAATATATATAAGGAATTGGAAAGTGACTTAGGTATTAGAAATGTTTTAAATGGGGATCTAAGTTCTTGGGCCTCTCAAGGTGTTTTGTTGTTAAATGCAACACTGACTGTAGAGCAGAAAAAACCAGGATCACACCAAAATAAGGGATGGGAGATTTTAACTGATTATATAATAGAACAATTATCCTTACAAAAACAAGGTATAGTGTTTGTTCTTTGGGGAAGTTATGCCCAGAAAAAGGGTAGGAATATTGATACAAAGAAACACTTAGTAATTCAAAGTGCACATCCTTCTCCTTTATCGGTATATAGAGGTTTTTATGGTAGTAAGCCTTTTTCTAAAATTAATACCTATTTACAAGAAAATGCACAAACACCTATAGATTGGAATATACCTTCTAGGTAAATTGCAAAAAAATAAACCACGTGAAATACTACACTATACGTGGTTGGAAATAAAAAAGAATGCCTGGAATAATTTTCAGGCATTCTTTTTTATGGAATAGTAGTAAAATCTACTACATTTTTCTTCTTTTCATTTCTTTAGTGATCAAATCTAACTCTCTGTTGGTTTGACCCTCAACAGATGTGTTCTCTTGAGCTCTACGAATTAAGTAAGGGATTACATCTCTTACAGGACCAAAAGGAAGGTATTTTGCAACGTTGTAATTTAACTTAGCTAAGTTAAAACTAATATTGTCACTCATTCCGTATAATTGTCCGAAGAACAATCTTTTATCTTGGTGAGAAATGTTCTTTTCTTGCATTAAATCCATAATTAAATACGAACTATCTTCATTATGTGTTCCTGCAAATAAAGCCATTGTATCAATATTGTCAATCATAAAACGGATACCCGAGTTATAGTTAACATCTGTTGCTGGTTTGTCTACACAAATAGGAGATTTGTATCCTTTTTCAGCAGCTCTTTCTCTTTCGATTTCCATGTATGCTCCACGAACAACTTTCATTCCGATATGGAATCCTTCTTCTTTAGCAATTTTGTGAAGATCTTTTAGCCATTGTAAACGATCCCAACGGTACATTTGAGCTGTATTATAGATGATTGCTTTTTCTTTGTTATACTTACGCATCATGTCTAAACATACATCATCAGCAGCATCTTGCATCCAGCTGTGTTCAGCATCAATTAATAAAAGTACATCATTATCATGTGCATACTTACATGCCATGTTGAAACGGTATAAAATACGTTCCCATTCTGCCTGCTCAGTAGCAGTAAACTCTTTGCCTTCTCCTTTTTTCACAAACATGTCAAAACGACCAAACCCAGTAGGTTTGAAAACTGCAAAAGGAATAGCCTCTGGGCGTTCTTTAGCAAATTTAATTGTTTTCAAAGTCATGTTTAAAGCTGCGTCAAATTGCTCTTCTGTTTCTTTTCCTTCTACAGAATAATCTAAAACAGATGCAACCTTACCTTTAGAATACATTGTATCTACTACAGATAAACAATCCTCTTCGCTTACTCCTCCACAAAAGTGGTCAAAAACAGTTGCGCGAATTAAACCTGTAACAGGTAAATGAGTTTTAATAGCAAAGTTAGCTAAAGAAGATCCAATCTTTACTAAAGCTGGTTTGCTAATCATTTTGAAAAGAAAGTGAGCTCTTCTTAATTCCTTATTGTTCTTTAAGGCGAAAGCTACCTCGGTGTTGTTAAATAATTTCTCCATTATTATAAGTAAAATCAGGTTGCAAATATAATTACTCTTTTTATAATATCTTAAAAGATTTATAGATAATATTAAATTTTGTCTGTAATGCCTAGGTTGACCTTAAATAAAGGAACAAAGTATTGTATAGTCCTTAGTAATCTCGTTTAAAAAGTAAAAAGACTGCACAAACGCTTTTTACTAAAAGAAGATTTAGCTTTTTTTTGGTGAAAATTATATTATTTTAAGGATTTAAATGTTATTTGTGAAAAAAATATAATCGGACATCTACTTAATAAGCCATAATAAGCTACAAATGGCTAGTGAAATTAATAAAATAAGAGTGTATTTTTAAATTATTATAGCTTACTTTGTTATTGTAAACAATCAAAAAAAAGAAATGGACATCATAAAAGCAGACAATTATGATATTGCTATTGGAATAGAGGCGTACTCATTTTTAGGAGAGCATATCAATAAGAAGAATTACACCAAGTTATTTATTTTATGTGATAGCAATTCCAATGAATATTGTATGGGGCATTTTTTAGCCCATCTTCCTGTAGAAGTTGAATTTGAGATAATAGAAATTGAACCAGGAGAAGAAAATAAAATCTTGGAAACTGCCCAAGGAGTTATTCAAAGTATGTTAGAGTTGGGAGGGGATAGAAATAGCGCTATGATAACCCTAGGTGGAGGAGTAATTACCGACATAGGTGGGTTTATTGCCTCTATTTATATGAGAGGAATAGATTGTTATAACATCCCAACTACATTATTATCTATGGTTGATGCTTCTGTTGGAGGTAAAACTGGAGTAGATTGTGATGGAGTTAAAAACTGTATTGGTACATTTTCTAATCCGAAAATGGTAGTAGTGGATGTTACTTATCTAGAAACTTTACCAGGTGTAGAAATTCGAAGTGGTTATGCCGAAATGTTAAAGCATGGATTAATATTAGATCCACAGTACTATGATTTCTTAAAAGATAGTGGTAATATTGATTTGTCCCTTTTAGCGCCTTTAGTATGTAGATCCATTGAAATAAAAACAGAAGTGGTCTTAGAGGACCCTAAGGAGAAGAACCTTAGAAAAGTATTGAACTTTGGCCATACGGTAGGTCATGCAATTGAGAGCTATTTTCTATCCAATGAGCATAAGCAAACTCTATTACATGGGGAAGCTATTGCTATAGGGATGATAATAGAGGCTTACCTATCTAAAGAGTTATTGAAATTGCCAGAGGAAGATTATTTAGATATAAAGCACTATTTGGAGAAGATTTTTGGCAAAGTAGAAATCACTCAAGAGGATGTTAATAATATTTTAGAATGGCTTAAATTCGATAAGAAAAATTCTCACGGTAAAATTAGATGCGTTTTATTAGCACAAATAGGTGAGCCATTCTTTGATGTTGAGGTAGAAAAAGACCTGATTGTCAAAGGCTTTGAAGCCTATAGGGAAGAAATAGGAAAATAATGATCATTTTCTTTTTTCATTTGTTTATTTTATTACATTTGCCACGTGAAAAAGGACGTTTTATATATTCAATTTTGCCCTTACATATGTGAGGCATTAGAGCCTTTTGCAAAGATGCAGAAAGCTAATTTTGTATATACTATTATTAAATATTTTAAGCAAGCCTTGAACTCCTTTCGCTTTCAACATAGGCTTTCTATAATGTTTGCTAATATTAGAGTTTGAAAAATGGTTTTTTATAGCCTTTTATAACTTATATTTATTAACTATTTTTAAAATTGATATTTCAGATGAACACTAAATATGTCGATTTAATAAATCAAACTTTTTATTTCCCACAAGAAGAATTCAAATTAAACAAAGATCATCTAACTTTTCATAATATAGACCTAATGGGATTAGTTGAAAAGTATGGAAGTCCTTTGAAGTTTACTTATTTACCTAAGATTTCGGATAATATTGGCAAGGCTAAAGATATGTTCCGCAAAGCAATGGAAAAAAATAAGTATAAGGCTAAATATTACTACTGTTATTGTACTAAAAGTTCTCATTTCTCTTATGTTTTAGATGAGGCTTTTAAAAACGATATTCACGTAGAGACTTCTTCTGCTTTTGATATAAACATTGTAGAAAAATTACTGGAGAGTGGTAAAATCAACCAGGATACTTATGTAATTTGTAACGGATTTAAGCGCGCAGCTTATATAGATAATATAGCCCGTTTAATCAACGAGAAACACGAAAAAACAGTTCCTATTATTGATAATTACGAGGAGTTAGATTTACTTCAAGAACAAATTGATAAGAAATTTAAAATAGGAATTAGAATTGCTTCTGAAGAGGAGCCTAAGTTTGAGTTTTATACTTCAAGATTAGGTATAGGTTATAAAAACATTGTTCCTTTTTATAAAAAGCAAATTGCTGATAATCCAAAAGTAGAACTTAAAATGTTACACTTTTTTATCAACACTGGAATTCGCGATACTTCCTATTACTGGAATGAGCTTTTAAAGTGTTTAAAAGTATATATAGCTTTGAAAAAGGAATGTCCTACTTTAGATAGTTTAAACATTGGAGGAGGTTTTCCAATTAAAAACTCACTTGCCTTTGAGTTTGATTACCAATACATGATTGATGAGATTATTAATCAAATCAAAATTGCTTGTGATGATGCTGGAGTAGCAGTTCCAAATATTTTTACGGAATTTGGTTCATATACTGTTGGAGAGAGTGGAGGAGCTATTTATGAGATTCTTTACCAAAAACAACAAAACGATAGAGAAAAGTGGAATATGATTGATTCTTCTTTTATTACAACTCTACCAGATTCATGGGCAATAAACAAGAAATTTATCATGTTGCCAATTAACCGTTGGAATGATACTTATGAAAGAATCTTACTTGGTGGTTTAACATGTGATAGTGACGATTATTATAACTCAGAACAAAACTTAAACGCAATTTATCTTCCTAAATATAATAAAGAAAAGCCTTTGTATATTGGATTCTTTAATACAGGAGCTTATCAAGATACCATTGGTGGGTTTGGAGGGATACACCACTGTTTAATTCCACAACCTAAACACATTTTAATTGATAAAGATGAAAATGGGTTTGTAGCAACAGAACTTTTCTCTGAACAACAAACTGCAGAGGATGTGCTAGATATTTTAGGTTATAACAAAAAGTAGCATTTTAAATAAACAAGAAGAAAAAAGGATCGCAAGATCATTTATTAATATATAAAAATTAAGTAAAAATGAATAAAGGGCCAATTAGTCAGTTTTTAGTGCACAATTATAGGCATTTTAACGCAGCAGCTTTAGTTGATGCAGCTAAAGGATATGAAGCGCATTTAGAAGATGGTGGAAAAATGTTAATCTCTATGGGAGGAGCAATGAGTACTGCTGAATTAGGTATTTCTCTAGCCGAGATGATTCGTCAAGATAAAGTACACTTTATTTCTTGTACAGGTGCAAACTTAGAGGAAGATGTAATGAATCTAGTTGCGCACTCTCACTACAAAAGGGTTCCGAACTACCGTGATTTAACTCCAGAGCAAGAGCGTGAATTATTAGATAACCACTACAACCGTGTTACTGATACTTGTATTCCAGAGGAAGAAGCCTTCCGTCGTTTACAAAAGCACTTAGAGGATGTTTGGCATGCAGCGGAAGAAAAGGGAGAACGTTATTTTCCACATGAATTCTTATATCAGGTAGTTAATTCTGGAGTTTTAGAACAATACTATGAAATTGACCCTAAAGATTCTTGGATTGTTGCGGCTGCAGAGAAAAATCTTCCAATTGTTTGTCCAGGATGGGAAGATTCAACTTGTGGTAATATCTTTACTTCAAACGTAATTAAAGGCAACTTAAATGTTCATACTGTAAAATCAGGAATTGAATATATGATTTACTTAACAGAATGGTACCGCGCTAACTCAGGTGGAAAAGGAGTTGGATTCTTCCAAATTGCTGGTGGAATCTCAGGAGATTTCCCAATTTGCGTTGTTCCAATGATGTATCAAGATTTGGAGTGGACAGATGTTCCTTTCTGGGCATATTTCTGTCAAATCTCTGACTCAACTACTTCTTATGGTTCTTACTCAGGTGCAGTTCCAAATGAGAAAATTACATGGGGTAAATTAGATGTAGATACGCCAAAATTTGTAATCGAATCAGATGCAACTATCGTAGCTCCTTTGGTGTTTGCGTATGTTCTTGGTAACTAATACAACAGAGAAATAAAGTGAAATTAGTGTTTAATTTTATTTGATTATTCCTAATTTGCTATTACATTTGAAAAGAAATAAAGCAATAAGAGAATGAAAAGAGTAATTGTTGATTACGCAAAATTAACTAACGAAATTTTAGCACTTTTAGTGGATAGATTTCCTGATGGATATGATGATTCTGATATAATTAGATTCAAAAATCAAAAGAATGAAACAATTGAAGCTGTTGAAGTTCGTACAGAGGATACTATATATCTGGTAAAAGTAAGTACTAAATTAGCCGACCGTATCGAGAACTTTGATGATGAAGAAGAAGACTATGCTGATCCAGCTGATGATTCTTTAGACGCATTAAAAGACTTGGAAATCGCTGATGATGAAGATTAATATAATCTCTATAGAAAAAACCACTCTTTATGAGTGGTTTTTTTATTAATCTTAATGCGTAAAAGGCTAATTCTAGTTTTATTTTCGATATATTTGCCAACGTTTAAAAAGACTGAAATAATTGAAAATATGAAAGCAGGTATTGTAGGATTACCCAATGTAGGTAAGTCAACCTTATTTAATTGTTTATCTAACGCAAAGGCGCAAAGTGCAAACTTTCCTTTCTGTACAATTGAACCAAATATTGGTGTGGTGAACGTACCAGACCCAAGATTGTTAAAATTAGAGGAATTAGTTAATCCAGAGCGCGTTTTGCCAGCTACTGTAGATATCGTTGATATTGCAGGATTAGTAAAAGGAGCAAGTAAAGGAGAAGGACTAGGAAATCAATTTTTAGGGAATATCCGCGAGTGTAATGCAATTATTCATGTGTTACGTTGTTTTGATAATGACAATATTGTTCACGTGGATGGGAATGTAAATCCAATTAGAGATAAGGAGACTATCGATATAGAGTTACAATTAAAGGATTTAGATACGGTTGAAAAACGCCTAGAAAAGGTTAAAAAGGCCGCTAAAACAGGTAATAAGGAAGCTCAAGTGGAAGCAGCTCTTTTAGAGCGTATTCGCGAGACTTTATTACAGGGTAAATCTGCACGTGTTGTTGAGCCAAATAATCAAGATGAGGCAGAGCTTTTGGAAGATTTTCAATTAATTACTGCTAAGCCTGTTTTATATGTTTGTAACGTAGATGAATCTGCAGCTGTTAATGGTAATGCATATGTAGAGCAAGTTAGAGAATTAGTTAAGGACGAACATGCTGAGGTAATTGTTTTAGCTGTAGGAACAGAGGCAGATATTACAGAGTTAGAAAGCTATGAAGAGCGTCAAATGTTCTTAGAAGATATAGGTTTATCAGAACCAGGAGTTTCTAAATTAATTCGTTCTGCTTACAAATTATTAAAACTACAAACTTACTTCACAGCAGGTGTGAAAGAAGTTAGAGCTTGGACTATTAAAGTTGGAGATACAGCTCCACAAGCTGCTGGTGTAATTCACTCGGATTTCGAGAAAGGATTTATCCGTGCAGAAGTTATCGCTTACCAAGATTTCGTAGATTATGGTTCAGAATCTAAAGTTAAAGAAGCTGGAAAATTAAGAGTAGAAGGAAAAGAATATATTGTAAAAGATGGGGATGTAATGCACTTCCGTTTTAACGTATAAGTTTTTTTACTTGTAGATATATACAAAACGACTCCTCAATAATTAATGATATTATTGGGGAGTTTTTTTTTGAGTATTTGTTTTTAATATTCAATCGCTACGATCTTAACTAGTCTTGGTTAGTTTGGTTTTATTGAAAACATTATTGTATTTTAGTCCTTAGAGCCTTGTGTGTAAAGAGGACTAAAGCAAAAGCAAGGCAATGATACATGTCTTGTAGATGGGTGTATTTTGAATCTTTAATATTATTTTACTATGTTAGCCAAGAGTGTAGGTATGAAAGTGTTTTTACTTTTCAAGAAGTCCATCATGGACTTTATGTCAGATAATGCAATGAAGTTTAGTGCTGCTTTATCCTATTATACCATCTTTGCTTTCCCGCCATTGCTCATTATAATTATTTCAGCAAGTAGTGTCTTCTTTGAACAACAAGAAGTAGCTGATTTTTTTTATGGCCAGTTAAGTGACTTAGTTGGAGATAATACCGCTTTTGAGTTAAGAGGAGTAATGGAAAATTTAGCCATAACTAGATCTGGTATCCTACCTACTATAATAAGTATTGCTATGCTTCTTTTTAGCGCCTCGGGGGTATTTGCTGAGATTCAGAGCTCCATTAATTATATGTGGGGATTTGCAGCTGCACCTCATAAGAGTATAGCTCAATTTATTCGAAATCGCATTATATCTTTTTCCATGATAGCTTCTGTGGGTTTTTTGCTTTTAGTTAGCCTATTGGTTAATTCATTAATTAGTCTTTTGTCTAATTTTTTAAAGGAGTTTATAGATCACGATATTTTGTTTTTAGTAGAATTATTAAACAACATGGTTGTCTTTGGTATAATTACCTTTTTATTTGCCCTTATATTCAAAGCTTTACCTAATGGGAGAATTTGTTGGAGGGATACCTTAATTGGTTCGGGTTTTACAGCCATTTTATTTATGGTAGGTAAATTTGCCATAGGATTTTATTTAGGAAGTAGTGCAACTTCTTCTTTATATGGAGCTGCGGGTTCATTAATTGTAATGCTCATTTGGGTGTATTATTCGGCCATGATTTTATATTTTGGAGCTGAGTTTACAAAGAACTATGCCCTTTTGTTTGGAAATAGGATAATGCCAGGAGCTGATTCTGTGGAAATTCGCAAAAATGTTATTAAAAATTGATTGAATTACAATCCTTTAGTTTTTATTGTTGATTCCAAGACTTTAACCATTTTTATTTTAAGCTAAATAATAGTAATTTAGCGCAAATTCCTTACTTTTTTATGCAAGATCAAAATCAATATACCGAAGATAATATTCGTTCACTAGATTGGAAAGAACACATTCGTATGCGCCCGGGAATGTATATCGGGAAGCTAGGTGATGGGTCTTCTCCTGATGATGGTATTTATATTTTACTAAAAGAAGTCATCGATAATAGTATTGATGAGTTTGTCATGGGTAGTGGTAAGACTATCGAAGTTACTTTAAAAGATAAAGTTGTGACTGTAAGAGACTACGGTAGGGGAATTCCTTTAGGGAAGGTGGTAGATGTTGTCTCTAAAATGAATACGGGAGGAAAGTACGATTCTCGTGCCTTTAAAAAGTCTGTAGGCTTAAATGGGGTTGGTACAAAGGCAGTAAATGCTTTGAGCTCTTTCTTTAAGGTAGAAGCCATTAGAGATAACCAAATTAAGACAGCAGAGTTTTCTACAGGGAATTTAGTTCACGAACAACCAGTGGAGGAAACCTCAAAGAGAAAAGGAACTAAGGTCTCTTTTATTGCTGATGAAACTATATTTAAAAATTATAAATATAGAAAGGAATACATTGAGCGTATGCTCAAAAATTACTGTTACTTAAATAAGGGACTAACCATTTATTTTAACGGAGAAAAATTTTATTCCGATAATGGATTACAAGACTTATTAAGTGAAAACATTGATCCTAGCGACCAAGTATATCCAATTATACATCTTTTAGGTGCAGATATTGAGATCGCTATGACACATAGTAAAACACAATATTCGGAGGAGTATTATTCCTTTGTCAATGGACAAAACACTACTCAAGGTGGAACGCATTTAGCTGCCTTTAGAGAAGGAGTTGTTCGTACAATTAAGGAGTTTTACAATAAGAATTTCGACGCTTCTGATATACGAAAAAGTATAGTAGCAGCTATATCTGTAAAGGTGGAGGAACCAGTATTTGAGTCTCAAACTAAAACAAAGTTAGGTTCAACGGATATGGGACCTGATATGCCAACAGTTAGAACGTATATCAATGATTTTATAAAAACCCAATTAGATAATTACTTGCACAAGAATCCTGAAATTGCAGATATTTTACTACGTAAAATACTTCAAGCAGAAAAGGAGAGAAAGGAATTATCTGGTATTCGAAAATTAGCCAAAGAAAGAGCTAAGAAAGCTAGCTTGCACAATCGTAAATTAAGGGATTGTAGGGTACATTTTACCGATATAAAGAACCCTAGATATTTAGAGAGTACTTTGTTTATTACCGAGGGAGACTCGGCCTCTGGATCTATTACTAAAAGTAGGGATGTGAACACACAAGCGGTGTTTTCTCTTAGAGGTAAGCCTTTGAACTCTTTTGGTATGACAAAGAAAATTGTATATGAGAATGAGGAATTTAACCTTCTTCAAGCTGCTTTAAATATAGAGGATGACTTTGAGAATTTAAGATATAATAATATTGTAATTGCAACCGATGCCGATGTGGATGGGATGCACATTAGATTATTATTGATTACCTTTTTCCTACAATTTTTCCCGGAATTAATCAAAGAGGGGCATTTGTATATTTTGCAAACTCCCTTATTTAGAGTAAGAAATAAAAAACAGACTATCTATTGTTATAGTGATCAAGAAAGAGTGGAGGCTATTGAGAAGTTAAAGCCAAAGCCTGAAATTACTCGATTTAAAGGACTTGGGGAGATTTCTCCCGATGAATTTAAATATTTCATTGCCGAGGACATTCGTTTAGATCCTGTAATGTTAGACAAGAGCATTTCTATTGAGAAGATGTTGGAGTTTTACATGGGTAAAAACACCCCTGATAGACAAGAGTTTATCATTGATAATTTGAAAGTTGAACTTGATGTTGTAGAACAATAGATTATGAGCCACCAAGATAATTTAGATCCAGATTTAAATAAAGATAATTCCTTAACACCAGAAGAGTTTATTCAAGAAGAGATAGAGCTACAACCTGAGGAGACTATAACTAAAGTAACCGGTATGTATAAAGACTGGTTCTTGGATTATGCTTCTTATGTAATTTTAGAGAGAGCTGTACCTGCTATTGAGGATGGATTCAAACCTGTACAGCGCCGAATTATGCACTCTATGCGTGAATTAGATGACGGTAGATACAATAAGGTAGCCAATATCGTTGGACATACCATGCAGTATCACCCTCACGGAGATGCTAGTATCGGAGATGCTATGGTACAGATTGGGCAAAAAGAATTATTAATCGATATGCAGGGGAACTGGGGAAATATTTTAACCGGAGACGGTGCAGCTGCATCTCGTTATATTGAAGCAAGATTAAGTAAATTTGCTTTGGAGGTTTTATATTCTCCAAAGATTACTACTTGGCAATCCTCTTATGATGGTAGGAGAAATGAGCCGGTCAATTTACCAGTGAAGTTTCCCCTTTTATTAGTACAAGGTGGAGAGGGTATCGCAGTTGGATTATCCACTAAAATATTACCTCACAACTTCAATGAGCTTATTGATGCTTCTATCAAGATATTAAAAGGAAAGCCCTTTAGTATATATCCTGACTTCCCAACAGCTGGAATAGCTGATGTTTCTAATTATAATGATGGAGCTAGGGGAGGAAGAGTACGCGTTAGAGCAAGAATAGCACCTTTGGATAAAAACACATTGGTTATTACAGAAATACCATTTTCAACTACTACAACTAGTTTGATTGATAGCATTTTAAAGGCCAATGACAAAGGAAAGATTAAAATTAAAAAGATCGAAGATAATACTGCTGCAGAAGTGGAAATTCTAATCCATTTACCTAGCGGTACTTCTCCTGATAAAACCATTGATGCATTATATGCTTTTACAGCTTGTGAAACCTCTATTGCACCATTGGGATGTGTGATTGAAGACAATAAGCCTTTGTTTACTGGAGTAAGCCATATGCTTAAGACTTCTACTCACAGTACAGTAGAGCTTTTAAGAAGAGAATTAGAAATCGAGCTTTTTGAACTAGAAGAAAAGTGGCATTTCCTGTCTTTAGAAAGAATCTTTATAGAAAATAGAATCTACCGTTTAATAGAAGAGCAAAGCACTTGGGAGGGTGTTTTAAAGGCTATCGAACAGGGACTTTTACCATTTATAGAACATTTAAAAAGAGAAGTTTCTCAAGAAGATATTGTGCGATTAACAGAGATTCGTATTAAACGTATCTCTAGATTCGATATAGATAAGGCTGTTGAAAATATCTTAGCTTTAGAAGGCGAGATTGAACAAGTTAAACACCATCTTGCCAATTTAATAGAATTTGCCATTAATTATTTTACAAGCTTAAAACAAAAATATGGCAAAGGAAAAGAAAGACAAACAGAACTAAAGAGCTTTGATACCATTGAAGCTACAAAAGTAGTACTTAGAAACTCTAAATTGTATGTAAATAAAGAAGAAGGTTTCTTTGGAACGGGCTTAAGAAGGGATGAGTATGTTTGTGACTGTTCCGATATTGATGATATTATTGTCTTTTTACGAGATGGATCTGTTGTGGTTTCCAAAGTGGAGGATAAGAAATTCGTTGGAAAAGATATTATCCACATTGGTATTTGGGATAAGAACGATAATAGAACCATTTATAACTTAATCTATCGAGATGGTAAATCAGGATCAAGTTTTATAAAGCGATTTAATGTTAAGGGAGTAACTAGGGACAAGGTATATTCTTTAACCCAAGGAAAACCTGGGTCTCAAGTTCTTTACTTCTCGGCTAATCCAAATGGAGAGGCAGAGATAATTACCATTATTTTACGTCAACTTTCCAATGTGAAAAAACTTAAGTTTGATGTAGATTTTGCCCAGTTATTAATTAAAGGTAGAGCAGCTAAAGGTAATTTAGTTACTAAGTATGCCATTAAGAAAATAGAGTTAAAGGAAAAGGGAATTTCTACTTTACGACCTAGAAAAATATGGTTTGATTCTTCCGTAAGCCGCTTGAACGTGGATGGAAGAGGAGACCTATTAGGAGAGTTTAAACCAGAAGATCGTTTATTGGTTATTACCCAGTCAGGAAAAGTGAAAACTATTATTCCTGAATTAACGACACATTTTGAACAAGACATGATTGTCTTGGAGAAATTTATTGTCAATAAACCTATATCAGCAGTATATTTCGACGGTGAAAAACAACGATATTACGTTAAGCGATTTTTTGTAGAAAACGAAAATAGAGAAGATAGCTTTATTACTGACCATGAAAAGTCTGTATTAGAGGTGGTTTGTACTGATTACAGACCTAACATTGAAGTAGTGTTTTCTAAAGTGAAAGGAATACAAAAAGAATCTTTACTAATCAATTTAGAAGAGTTCATTACTGTAAAGGGGATAAAAGCTTTAGGTAATCAATTAACCACAGATAAGATCAAACAAATTAATATCCTGGAGCCTTTTCCTTATGAGCCAGAACCAGAGACTGTAAGTGAACAGCAGCAGGATACAGACCAAGTAGAGGATGTGGATCCAGATGTGAGTATAGACCCAGATGGCCAAGCTAGCTTACTGCTTTAATTCTTATTTCTATATAGCATGAGAAAATCTTTAAAAAGAGCTTTGTTTTTACTAGGAATTAGTAGTTGTATTTTCGGTTTAAGGGCCAATGCTCAAAATACCGCAGATAATCTATTTGATAACCAAGAAAACAAGTATTCTCTATCGGAGCGTTGGGAATTGGGAAAAGATAGTCAAAAAAGTACTTTTACAATAACCCCTTATAAGCCTATTTATATTCTTCCGGGTAGATGGAATAATAGACCTAATGATAAGCCAACGAGTCTAAACCCGGAGAATAATAGTAAAACAGCTTTGCCTTTTCAGCCTTGGGAGTTAAAGTTTCAGTTGAGTTTTAAAACTAAAGTAGCTCAGGGTTTAATTTTTGGTAAAGGAGACATATGGTTAGCTTTTACCCAGACAGCTAATTGGCAGGCTTATAACGAGCCTATTTCAAGGCCTTTTAGAGAGCTAAATTACGAACCAGAGATCATCTTCAACTATCCTATTAACTGGAGTATTGGAAACTTTAATATTGTTATGGCTGGTGTTGGTTTTAATCACCAAAGTAATGGTAAGAGTCTACCAGAATCTAGAAGTTGGAATAGAGTTATTTTCCAACTTGGGATGGAATATGAGAACTGGAGCTTTGTAGCAAAGCCTTGGTTTAGATTAAAGGAAAAAAAGCAAAATGACGATAATCCTAAAATTTCTGACTATATAGGTAGAGCAGAGCTTTTAAGTGTTTATAGTTTTAAAGGAAATGTACTTAGTTTGATGATACGCAGTAATATGCGTTTTAATTCACACTATAAAGGTTATATGGAATTTACATGGGCTTATCCTATTAAAGACAATTTGAAGTTATATTTCACTGCTAGTAATGGTTATGGTGATGCTCTTATAGATTACAATTGGAGTCAAACTAATTTAGGTATAGGAATCTCTTTAATAGAGTGGTAAAAATTCTACACATGAGATTAATTTACTGTGATATAAAAAAAGACTTGTTTTACAAATAGTAAAACAAGTCTTTTTTACTTAGAAGTGTTTTTCTTTTCTAAGTCTTGCTTTTTAGCTGCAATCTTTAAACTAATGCCTAGGTAGACTATAAATATAAAAAAACCTATAAAAGAAAGCCAATTAGCCTGTAAGGACCACATGTCTGTAGTGTCGAAGTTGAAAATACCATAGACAAGAATTGTTAGTACTATGTAGGTAATAATTTTTTGAAATTTCATTAGAGTATATTTTAAATAGTCATGGAAAATAGTTGTCTATCAGGTTTTTGCTCTTGTAATCTAAGATCAAAAGCCATACAGATATTACGTATAAAAGGCCTACCTTTTTGGGTAACACTTATTTTATGTTGTTCTACCTTTACAAGGTCATCTTGGATTAATTCTTGTAAGTTTTCTAAAATAGTATTTACCTTAATATGACAGGCGTCTTTTGTTAAATCTGTTTCTAAGTTACACATTAAATTTAATATATGTTCTCGAATAATTAGATCTTCTTGATTTAAAATATGTCCTTTTACCACAGGAAGTACATTGTTTTCTAATAATGCATAGTATTGTTTTAGGTCTTTTGTGTTTTGAGCAAATCCAAACCAGCTATCACTAATTGCTGACACACCTAAACCTATCATTAATTGAGTGGATTGAAGGGTATAGCCCATAAAGTTACGGTGTAATTCACCTTTGCACAAAGCTTTGTATAAGGGGTCTGTCTTCAAAGCAAAATGATCCATTCCAATTTCCATATAGCCATTTTTTATTAAAAGATCTTTGCCTAATTCATATAGCTGTTGCTTTTGCATGCCCTTAGGAATATCTTGAATATCAAAACCTCTTTGCCCATTTCCTTTAACCCAAGGTACATGAGCATAGGAATAAAAAGCTATTCTATCGGGTAAAAGACTATAGGTTTTCTCTACGGTATCCACAATGTTATTCTTTGCTTGTAATGGTAAACCATAGATTAGATCATGAGAGATAGAAGTGTAGCCTATTTCTTTGGCCCACAAAGTCACTTTTGCAACATCGTGAAAGTTTTGTTTTCTGTGTATAGCGGATTGTATCTTAGGATCGTAATCTTGTACTCCAAAACTCACTCTTTTAAAACCAATGTCATAGAGTTTTTGCAAGTGCTCTTTTGTGGTATTTACTGGGTGACCTTCAAAGCTAAATTCATAGTCTATAGCCTTTGTAGCTGTTTTAAAAATCTCTTTTATTAAATAAACCAGATGCTCTGCACTGAAAAAGGTTGGAGTTCCTCCGCCTAAATGGATTTCCTTGATAATTGGTTTTTCTGGTAGTATATCACAGTATAGTTGCCATTCTTTTAAAAGTGCATTTATATAAGGGATTTCTTTGTTGTGCTGGGTGGTAATATATTTATGACATCCACAAAAAGTGCACAGACTTTCAGAAAAAGGCAGATGAATATATAGGCTAATACCTAAATTAGTATTACTTTGCTTAAAGCTAGTTTTACAACTTTCAAGCCAACTAGTATAATGAAAAGAATCTGCATCCCAGTAAGGAACACTGGGATAACTGGTGTATCTTGGTCCCGGAATATTGTATTTTTGTATTAAAGACATCTTCTTATTAGTTATATTTACAACAAAAATAACAGAAGATTACCGTAATTTTAATGATAAATATCATCTAACTAATCTATATAAATATGAAAAACAGAATGAAACAAATTTTACTCGCTATAGCATTAACTAATTTTAACATATTAGTTAGTTTTGCCCAAAGTCCAAAAGAGGGACATTTATTAGATAAAACTCATTTTCAACATGCTATCGCGCAAAATGATATTCAATTGGTAGACGTGAGAACTTCAGAAGAATTCGAGCAAGGAAGCATTGATGGGGCCCAAAACATAGATTTCTTACAAAAAGACTTTTTGGACAATATTAGTAATTTGGATAAAGATAAGGCGGTATATATCTTTTGTAAGAGTGGAAAAAGAAGCGCAAATGCCAGAAAAAAATTACTAGAAAATGGTTTTACAAAAGTATACGAACTAGATGGGGGGGTTTTACAATGGCAAGAAAAATAAGTTAATAAGCTAGGAAATACTGAGGAACACTCTTGTTTTTATCAATATTTTAAGATTTTACTATCTGATAAAAACAAAATATTTACTATTTTTGAAAAAAAACAAACGATATGGATACAGCATCTTTTACAGGATTTATAAAAACTCTGTGTATAATTGTTTTAGTGTACTACGGTTTTAAGTTCGCTATGCGTTATCTATTACCACTACTATTAATTAAAGTAGCGAAAAAGGCTGGTGAGAACTTTCAACAAAAGCAACAACAATACTATCAACAAAATAATTCTTATTCAACCAATACAACTAACCAAAACTATACTAATGAAACCAAAGAGGTTTTTAGGAGTAAGAAAGTAGTTGGAGAGTATATAGAATTTGAGGAAATTGATACTAAATAACACTAGATAATAAGCAACAAAAGGGTTACAGTGAGCTGTAATCCTTTTTTTCTACAATAAAGTTCTCTACAAAGGGAGGTTTCTTTGTTTAAAAAAGGGGAATCGCTTTTTTAGAGGGAAAAAATCACGATACTAATTACTCTCTTGATTATAATTACTTATTTTAGCCTATTATAAAATTTAATGCTAAAAAATAAAATGAGCAGTTATAAGAAGTTTTTACCCCACCTACTAGTTTTAGTGGGATTTGTGTTTATTTCTTTGGGTTATTTTTCTCCTGTTTTAAAAGGGAAGGTAATTTACCAATCCGATATTGTACAGTATACAGGAATGGCCAAAGAGCAAATAGAGTTTAGGCTCAATAATCAAAGTGAGCCTTATTGGACCAATAGCGCTTTTGGTGGGATGCCTACTTATCAATTGGGAGCTAAATATCCCTACAATTTTATCAAAGATATAGATAGTGCTTTACGATTTTTACCCCGTCCAGCAGATTATCTTTTTTTATACTTCATAGGGTTTTATGTTTTACTTATTAGTTTAAGAGTAAGTGCTTTACGAGCATTTATTGGAGCGTTAGCCTTTGGTTTTTCTACTTACCTTATTATAATATTGGGAGTAGGGCATAATGCCAAAGCACATGCAATTGCTTATATGCCCATGGTACTTGCTGGGGTTTTACTAATTTGGCAAAAACGCTTTATAGTCGGAGGTATCTTAACGGGATTTGCAGCAGCTTTAGAAATTGGTGCCAATCACTTTCAGATGACCTATTACTTACTACTTTTACTCTTAGTGGTTTGCATTTATTACACTGTTATCTATATCAAAGAAAAGAACTATAAATCTCTTTTAAGTGTTTATGGTATTTTAGCACTTACTGCTATTTTAAGTATTGGTGCAAATGCTACTAACTTATTGGCAACGGCTGAATATGCTAAGTTCTCTACAAGAGGAAAGAGTGAACTAACTAGTATAGATGGTCAAAGTACTACAGCTGGTTCCTCTCTAAGCTATGATTATATCACTGAGTATAGTTATGGAATATTTGAGAGTTTAAACCTATTAGTACCTCGATTAACAGGAGGAGCTAATAATGAATCTTTATCTACAGACTCTAATGTTGGCGATTTTTTAAAAGGTATAGGGGCAAATAGCCAAGAAGTTGCAGGATTTGTTGAAAACGTACCTACATATTGGGGAGATCAACCTATAGTTGCTGCTCCAGCTTATATTGGTGCTGTGGTGGCATTTCTATTTGTTTTAGCTTGCTTTGTAGAAAAAAGACGAGTTAAATATGTATTTATTATAGGAGCCTTACTTTCTCTATTATTGTCTTGGGGTAAGAACTTTAGCCTTTTAACAGATTTCTTTATTAATTGGGTGCCTTTATATAATAAGTTCAGAGCAGTATCTTCCATTCAAGTTATTTTAGAAATTTGTATGCCAGCCTTGGCTATTTTAGGACTATATAGTTTTACTACTGTCTCCAAAGAAAAGCAAATCAAATCGTTACTTTATAGTGCTTATATCTTTATAGGTATTTTTGTATTTTTATTTATTGCACAATCTACTTTGACTTTCACAGGTTTAAATGATCCCTATTATACTCAAGCTTATGGCGAAATAGGACCTGGCTTAGTTAGGGCTATCACCCAAGATAGAAAGCAAATGTATCAAGCAGACCTTTTTAGAAGTATATTTTTAATAGGAGCCACTTTTGGGGTACTATTCTTATTTAGTAAAGGTAAATTAAAACAAACTATTGCCCTGGTAGTTCTAGGAGCTTTGATGGTTTTAGATTTAGTATTGGTTGATAAAAAGTATGTCAATGAGGATAACTTTGTAAACAAATCTCAAATGAGTGCTCCTTTTGGCTTAACTGCTGCAGATAAACAAATCCTAAGTGACCCAAGTATTTTTAGAGTATATGAGATTGATGCCGGTTTGAATAGTGCTAGAAGTAGCTATTTCCATCAAGCGATCAATGGTTACCATGCTGCAAAACCACGAAGAATACAACAATTAATGGATAATAATTTATTGAGTAACAATATACAAGTACTCAATATGTTCAATGTTAAGTATCTTTTAGCAAGCAATGAAGACCGCCAACTTGTTCATATGCAAAATGACCAGGCAAATGGTAATGCATGGTTTGTAGAAAAGATTGATTTTGTGCAAGATGCTAATGCTCAAATTGCAGCTCTACATACCCAAAATACCAAAACCACTGCTACAGTGGATCGTTCTGCATTTAAAGATTTAGCTTTACAGGATGTCTATAAGGTAGATTCTATTGGAAGTAATATCCTATTAATGGATTATGCCCCTAATAAATTAACCTATAAAAGTAACAATCCAAATAATGGAGTAGGGGTTTTCTCTGAAATGTATTACCCTAATGGATGGAGAGCTACTATTGATGGAAAACCTGTGGAAATTTTTAGTGTGAATTATGTATTAAGAGCTTTGGAAATACCTTCTGGAGAGCATGAAATTATTTTCACCTTCGAACCACAAGTCATTAAAACTGGAAGTTATATTGCTTTAGTAAGTTTTATTGTAATGGTGATTTTAAGTATAGGAGCAATTGTTTATTCCAAAAAACAACAAAAATAAATGAAACAAAAAGTTTTAATTATTTCTTATTATTGGCCTCCCGCAGGAGGCCCAGGAGTACAACGATGGTTAAAATTTGTCAAGTATTTGCCAGATTTTAATTATCAACCAGTGGTATATATTCCTTCAAATCCTACTTATGCTATGGTAGATAACCATATGGAACAAGATCTAGGAAAGGATGTTACTATAATCAAAAATAAAATTTCTGAACCCTATAAATTGGCTAAATTATTTTGGCCTACACAAAGTAGTACTCTAAGTGCTGGTATGATTCCAAGTATTAGGAAACAAACCAAGACAGATAAGTTTTTATTGGCCATAAGAGGGAACTTTTTTATTCCAGATGCAAGGATAGGATGGGTAGACACATCTGTTGAATTTTTGAAAGAATATCTGTCAAAAAATACAGATGTTACAAAAGTTATTACAACAGGTCCTCCTCATAGTATGCATCTAATTGGTCTGGCACTAAAACAAGAGCTTAATATCAAGTGGGTTGCGGATTTTAGAGATCCATGGACCACCATTGGTTATCATAAAGATCTTAAATTGATGTGGTATGCCAAGTACAAACATATTAAAATGGAACGGAAAGTCCTTGAAAATGCCGATCATATTTTGGTTACTAGTCAAGGAACAAAAAGGGAGTTTTCTCAAAAGACAAAACGCCCAATAACAGTGATTACCAATGGTTATGATACCATTCATACTGGAAAAGTAGAATTAGACAAGAAGTTTACTTTAGCTCATGTGGGATCTTTTTTATCAGACAGAAATCCTAGAGTCCTTTGGAAGGCTCTTGCTGAATTGTGTAAAGAAAACCCAAGCTTTAAAGAGAACTTTGAATTGAAATTAATAGGCAAAGTATCCCAAGATATATTTGATACCATTAAAGAATTTGGTTTAGATACCTCTATGAGTTATATGGGCTATTTAAGTCATTTACAAGCTTATAAGCAAATGAAGGCCTCCCAGGTTCTTCTTTTAGTAGAAATTGACTCAGAGAACACAAAATGCATTATTCCTGGTAAAATCTTTGAATACATGGCAAGTGAACGTCCTATTTTGGCTATTGGGCCAGAGGAGTCTGATTTTTTTGATATTATCCTTTCTACAAATACAGGTAAAGTTTCCTTGTATAGTGAAAAGGACCAAATAAAGGAGATTCTTTTAGATTATTTTGAAAAATACCAAAATAACCAATTGTATTCTCATGCTATGGGACTACAGTATTATAGTAGAAAGAAATTGACTCAGGCTTTAAGTACGGTTTTAAATAAGCTCTAAAGTAATAAGGTAAGCGAACACAATAAAAAAGAGGCTATCTCATAAAGGTTACCTAGCTGTCATTCAGGAGTAAATTATTAGGTATAATTTATATTTCAGATTAAATAATTAAATTATACTAAGTAAAGCACGATATTTATTAAGTAAAAAAGGGGCTGTCTTCAATTGTGAGACAACCCCTTTTTTATTTTAAACTAATTTCTCTTTTAAGTATTTTCCTGTTTGCGAATCTTTGTTTTGTGCAAGCTGCTCAGGAGTGCCGAAACCTACTAAATTTCCACCGTTTTCTCCACCCTCTGGACCAATGTCAATAATGTAGTCAGCACATTTAATAAGGTCTAAATTATGCTCGATAACTACAATGGAGTGTCCTTTATCGATTAAAGCATTAAAAGATTTTAAAAGTTTACTTATATCGTGAAAATGTAATCCAGTTGTTGGCTCATCAAATACAAAAAGCATCTTTTCTCTGGTATTACCAGCTAATAAAAAGGAAGCTAATTTGATTCTTTGAGCTTCCCCACCACTTAAAGTGGAAGAAGACTGACCTAATTGTACATATCCTAACCCTACATCTTGCAGGGCTTGAAGCTTTTGAGAAATTTTAATTTGTTCATGCTTTTTGAAAAACTCAACACCTTGATCTATAGTCATTCGTAAAATGTCATCGATGTTTTTAGACTCAAAGTTAACTTCTAAAATTTCCTTTTTAAAGCGCTTTCCTTGACAAGTTTCACATGGTAGGTGAACATCTGCCATAAACTGCATCTCAACCGTTACGCTTCCTTCTCCTTTACAAGTTTCACATCTACCTCCATCTACGTTGAAAGAGAAGTGCTTAGGCTGGTAATTGCGCAATTTAGATAGCTGTTGTTTGGAATATAGATCCCTAATATCATCGTAGGCTTTAATATAAGTAACAGGGTTACTTCTTGAGCTTCTACCAATTGGATTCTGGTCCACATATTCCACTTGTTTTATTACAGAAAAGTCTCCTTTAATTTCAGTGAATTGCCCAGGTTTGTCTCCAGTTGCACTTAATTTTTTCTGAAGTGCAGGAACCAATATCTTTTTAACCAATGTACTTTTACCACTACCTGATACACCAGTAACAACCGTTAGGCATTCCAATGGAAAGGTTACATCGATATTTTTTAGGTTATTTTCTCTAGCGCCGATTACTTCAATACTATGGGAATAACTACGTCTGTGTTTAGGTAATTCTATGGACAATTTTCCATTTAAATATTGAGCAGTTAACGAATCTTGCTTTAATATTTCTTGATAGGTTCCTTGTGCTACTAACTCTCCACCGTGTGTACCAGCTTCAGGACCAATATCAATGATTTGATCTGCTTCACTCATAATGTCCTGGTCATGCTCTACCACAATTACAGTGTTTCCTAAGGCCTTTAACTCCTTTAGCACATCAATTAACTTTTCAGTATCCTTAGGGTGAAGCCCAATACTTGGCTCGTCCAATATATACATGGATCCAACTAGGCTACTACCTAAAGAAGTGGCTAAATTAATACGTTGGGACTCTCCACCACTTAGGGTAGAAGAGTTTCTATTGATAGTTAAGTAATCTAATCCAACATTAGTCAAAAATTCCAAACGGCTATTGATCTCAATTAGTAATCGCTTTGCTATTTGCTTTTCGTAATTATTTAAAGTTAAGGTCTCAAAAAATATTTTTAAGTGCTTAATAGGTAAATCTACTAGCTCGCTTATTGTTTTACCCCCAATTTTGACATAGTTGGCCTCTTGTCTAAGTCGTTTTCCTTTACAAGTAGGACATTTGGTCTTACCTCTATATCGAGACAGTAAGACGCGGTTTTGTATTTTATAGTTTTTTTGTTCTAATTCTGCAAAAAAATCATTTAAACCTGTAAAGTAAGAATTTCCTTCCCAAAGTAAATCCTGTTGCTCTTTAGTAAGCTCAAAAATTGGCTTATGAATAGGGAAATCAAACTTATAAGCTGTATTAACAAGCTGATCTTTGAATTTACTTAAAGACTCTCCTCTCCAAGGGAAGATAGCATTTTCATAAACAGATAAACCTGTATTTGGGATAACTAATTCTTGATCAATACCAATAATACTTCCATAGCCATCACAACTTGGACATGCTCCATAAGGGTTGTTAAAGCTAAAAAGGTGTACATTAGGCTCTAAGAAGGTAATGCCATCTAATTCAAATTTATTGCTAAATTCAAATGTTTTATTACTACTAATCTCATGTAGTACACAATTTCCCTTTCCTTCAAAAAAAGCAATTTGTACACTATCTCCTAAACGCTCATAAAATTCCATCTCTTTTGAAATAACCAATCTGTCCACAACTAAGAATATTTCTTGACTTGGAATGGCTTGAATTTGCTCAGGTCTGTTTTCTTGTAAAAATTGGTCTAAACGGTGAGCTCTATTATTGACTAATATACGAGCAAAACCTTGCTGAAGTAGAATATTTAAATGTTGATCCAATAAGCGGCCATCCTGTAAAAGGACAGGAGCTAAAAGCATCCATTTCGATCCTTCTTGTTGCTTTTTAACAAAATCCAGTACATCAGTAACTGTATCTTTTTTTACCAATTGTCCACTAATTGGAGAATAAGTAAGACCTATACGTGCAAACAAAAGCTTGATATAATCATAGATTTCGGTAGAAGTTCCCACAGTACTTCGCGCATTAGTGGTATTTACTTTTTGTTCAATAGCAATAGCAGGAGCAATTCCTTTGATATATTCTACTTTAGGTTTATCAATACGACCTAAGAATTGTCTAGCATAAGCAGATAAACTCTCCACATACCTTCTTTGTCCTTCTGCATAAAGTGTGTCAAAAGCCAAGGAGGATTTACCCGAACCTGATAATCCTGTTATTACAATTAATTGGTTTCTAGGAATTACAACATCTAAATTTTTTAAATTATGTAATTGAGCTCCTTTTATGATAATATTTTTTTTGGGATCTATTTTGGATAAGTCGATTTTGTTCATAGCGATGAAAAAAGTTGAATAAACAAAGATAATGCTTTCTTTCTGTGTTTTATAACTAAGGAGCCAATACTTTTAAGGCTTAAGCCCATAAGATAGGCTTGTTATAGTAGTAAAAGTACTAAAAGAGTCCATTGTAATTTATTTATTAAACTTATTTAACAAATAAAAGCATATTAATTTGTTTTTTAACATAATTATATAGAGATTGTGTTAGTTTTAAAACATTAAAATATTTAAACGATAGTGTTTTTGTGGATTTGTGGTAAGATGTATAGGTAGTTTTGTAAAAATTACAAGTAAAAAAGAGGAGTTGGGATTTTTTGATATTTTTTGTTTTATTTAACAATTAATCCTATATTTGCCTTATAAACCTAAATATACAAGTGCCTATTCAACAAAATTACTTTTAGTTCAAAAAATATTGCTTCTTAAAAGAAATTGTTATGGGATATAGTGATACTCCAGACGCCAAGCTTATTAGTTTATATATAGCTGGTGCAGAAAGTGCGTTAGAAATCTTGATTAAAAGACATCAAGCAAAAATATACGGGTTTATCTTTTCAAAGGTTTCTGATGCAGATCTTGCTGACGACATTTTTCAAGATACTTTTATCAAAGTTATTCATACTCTTAAGGGTGGAAGATATAATGAGGAAGGGAAATTTCTTCCTTGGGTAATTCGCATTGCTCATAATTTGGTAATGGACCATTACAGAAAACAAAAACGTACTACCATTTTAAATGATTCTCCAGAAATGCCTCTATTTGCCTTCTTAAGGGATACAGGGGATTCCATGGAAGGTAGATTAATAAAAGAGCAAATAGAGAAAGATATACAATTTTTAATCCAAGAATTACCTAACGATCAAAAACAGGTTATTTTTATGCGCATCTACCAAGACTTAAGTTTCAAAGAGATAGCCGAGCAAACAGATGTAAGTATTAATACTGCACTAGGTCGTATGAGATATGCCTTACTGAACTTGAGAAAATTAATTCAAGATAAAAACATTGTATTAACCGAGCAATAAAAGGATGCAAGGCGGCGTTATAAAGCAAACACCTTAAACTTCCTTGCATGAAAAACATCTACAAAGACCTTTATGTGAAATTTTCTTTGCCAAGAAAAAAGACTATTGAGAATCTTTTGATTTATTCCAAAAACCTTTCTGTACTAGGATTAAACGCAGAAAATTTCACAAAAAATTCACTGACGGAAGAAAATTAATTTTCTAGCAGCAGTTATATAAGCTCTAAATACAGTTAATTTAGAGCTTATTTTTTTACTTCTTTTTTGCTTTAGCTTCTATTTTTTTATAGTAGTCATTCAATACCGTTTTTCTACCTATTACGCTTGTAATGATGTCTAACTCTAAATTCCAGCCTCTAGCCGGGCTGTATTGTCTACCGTACCATACCATTTGTAAATGTAGGTCAATCCATTTATCTTCTGGAAATAGTCTTTTTGCATCTTTTTCACTTTGCTCTACGCTTTTGCCATTGGATAAATTCCATCTGTATAACAAACGATGTATATGGGTGTCTACAGGAAAGGCAGGTACCGCAAAGGCTTGTGCCATTACTACAGAGGCAGTTTTATGTCCAACACCTGGAAAAGTTTCCAGAGCTTCTAAATCACAAGGAACTTCTCCTTGATATTTGTCAATTAGGATTTGAGAAAGGCCATGTATGCCTTTACTTTTCATTGGAGAAAGACCACAAGGACGTATGATGTCCTGAATTTCCTCTACACTTAACTTTACCATATCATAGGGATTATCTGCTTTTGCAAATAAAATAGGGGTTATTTTATTTACTCTCTCATCGGTGCATTGAGCAGATAATAACACAGCTATAAGTAAAGTATAAGGATCTTTATGGTCTAAAGGCACAGGTATTTCAGGATATAAGGCTTCTAAGGTTTCGATTACAAATTGAACTTTTTGTGCTTTTGTCATTATAAGTTTATTTTCAAGCGAAGATACCTAAAATATATAGTAATTAAAATCTATTTACTTACCTTGTGCTTGACATGGAGCCCTTGTTTAGGTGACTGTTTTTTTTCTAAAAAGACAGTTGTTCTTAAATATTGTGGTCCTTTGTGTTAAAAAGGAACGTATATTACTATAAAGGTAATATTTTTATCAAAAAGTTAAGTCAATATAGAATGAGTAAATGGAGAGTTTTAGCCTTATGTATAGGGCTTTTGATAGGACAAACTGGTTTTTCAATACAAAAGCCTGGCGATCCTATGGAAAAATTTTATAGTTATTTTAAGCAAAGCGATTTTTCAGGATTCTATCAAGATTACTCCGATGATTTACAAGCAGATGTAACACAAGTTCAAAGTGAGAAGTTTATAGAAAATCTTCAAGCTACTTTCGGACAAATCACAAGTTATAGTTCTATAGTATGGAGTAATTCACCCACTAAAATGTATGAGGTACAATTTAGTGAAGGAGACACTTTTATATTTGGGTTCAGAGAGAATGCAAAAGGCCAGGTGGATTACTTTCAAATTTTCACCCTTCCAAGTATGCAGGGGCAGCAAAAATTTTTACAAGCTGATATGTCAAGCATTGTCTCACAAAGTCTAGATTCTTTGAGTGTAAATACAAAGGTTGCTATTGGGCTAATTGATGGGGGGCAAATTCAGAGTTTTCAACTTACTAACAAAAAAGGGCAACTTGTTTTTTCTGAGGACAATGCAGAGATTTTTCCTATTCTAAATCTAAGTGATGTATTTACCAATACATTATTAGCAAAGGATATACAAAGCAAAAATATAAGTCTTGGTAAAATGGCAAATGATTATTTTGATTTTCCCTTTAATGACAATTTAGAATTAAACCTTGTTGCTTTAAGTAATCAAATTACAGGCCTACCAGCTTTGCCTGATGCTATTTTTAAGCAAAACAACGAAGATAGTAATAAATTGGGGCGTTTTTCAAAAGAAGATCTAGAGCGTTATTTAAAAGATTTTGTACATAGTGATACGGCAAACTCTAAAGTCTATTCTTATTTAAATGGGGCTATCATCGCTCAGGTATTACAAAATTACCATCAAAAAGAATATAGTGAATTACTTCAAGAGTCTATTTTAACTCCGTATGGTATGAACCAGACCTTTGTTGGTGTTCCCAAAAAGAAAAAAAAGCTAGTAGGTAACTTAGATGATAGGGCTTTTATAGCTTTACAAGAAAAGGATGCTTTTATTCCAAGTGTTGGTCTTTACTCTACGGTAGGGGATTTAAGTAAGTTTATCGCCCAGCAATTCGATAAGAATAATGCTACCTTAGCTTTTAGCCGTAAACCAACTGCAATTATTTCTAGTTCCATTTTATCAAGTATAGCTTGGAAGGTAGAACAGACCTATTACAATGAAAATTATATCTATTTCAACACAGGACTATCTTCTTCCTTTGTCAATATGATGGTCTTTGATCCTATTGCTCAAAAAGGAGTGGTTATATTATCTAATGCACATACAGAAACTGAGCAAGAACAGTTGTTTTCACTTGCTAATGCTTTGATGATGAAATTGCTTTACACTTCCTCTTAAATAGAAGAGTTTATAAAATAGCATAGTATTAACTAAAAAAGGCTTCAAGACAATATTTATCTTGAAGCCTTTTTTAGCTTTATGCTCTTAGCCCTAAGAAGTTTTCTGTTTTCTTGGGCGCTTTACTCCGTAACTTTTATTAATAATTTTACCTCGTCTTGTTTTAAGATCTCCTTTTCCCATAATTGTATGAATTTAAAATTAAACATGTATACTATAGTGAGGGTTCACTACAATCCAAGCCTAAGAGCTCGATAACAGCAATATACAAAAAATAAAATACTAAATCAAAATTGTTAATTCTCTATCTGGAATATTATTAAGCTTATTTATGCTAAATAACAACAAAACAACATTTTTTTAGTCTACAACAAAGCAATAGGACAATAAAAATAAAGTATATTTACAGTAATTCAAAAAAGATAAAAGAATGACTACTTTACAAATAGGGGATAAGGCTCCTGATTTTAAAGCCTTAGATCAAAATGGTGTTGTAAGAGAATTAAGCCAATATAAAGGAAAAAAATTGGTGGTGTTTTTCTATCCAAAAGCTAGTACACCAGGATGTACTGCGGAGGTTTGTAACTTAAGAGACAATTATAGCGAATTGGAAAAACAAGACTATTCACTTCTAGGGGTGAGTGCAGACTCTGCCGAGAGACAGCAAAAATTCATAGATAAAAACAATCTGCCTTTTGATCTAATTGCAGATGAAGATCACCATGTTTTAAATGCCTTTGGAGTATGGGGACCTAAGAAATTTATGGGTAGAACCTATGATGGTATACACCGTACTACTTTTGTAATCGATCAAAATGGTATTATTACAGATATAATCACAAAGGTAAAAACCAAAGATCACGCAGCTCAAATTCTACAAGGTCTTTAATTAATCCTAAAACATCTAGGTGCACCCATCTAGATGTTTTAACCATAGTTTATACAGAAAATAGCTAGTAAAAATTCTGTTTTAAATACATCCACTATAAATATTGAAGGAAATGAAAGCTAAAAATACAGTTAGTACGCCTGTTAGTGAACTAGACTATAGCCAAAGTACTAGTTCAGAGTCAGCCTCTTTTTTGCAGAGGTCTATTTTACAAGGTAGTATGCGTTGGGAGGCTTTTTTTAATTATTTTCTTTTAGTCGGCTTTGTTGGTTTTTTTTGCTCAGGAGTAGTTTTCTTTTTTGGTTTTAATTGGCAAGAGCTTGCTATTGGTTATAAATATGGTATTATTTTATTGGCTATATTCACAGGAGTCTATGTCTATGTATTTACAAAACTAAATGACTTAGTGAAGGATTGTAGCCTTTTAAGTAGTAGTATTTTAATAGGGGTACTCTTTGCTGTATTTGGTCAGTATTACCATCTGCAACCCGATAGTTATTTGCTTTTCACGCTGTGGGCTTTAGCTATTTTACCATGGACGCTAATAAGTGGTTTTGCTCTGCAGTGGATTCTATTGGGAATTTTGACTAATGTTTCTTTATATCTGTTTGCCGATCAACAAAGTTGGGGTATAAGATGGTTAGATGCCCTAAATAGTAGTACTATTATGTGTTTGAGTAATTCTTTGTTTTATGGCTTGTATTATTTGCAAAGTAAAGCGTGCAAAAAAGCAATGACTTTTTATGTAGACAATTTGTTGTGCGCTATTGTTACTTTAGATGCCTTATATACGCTAAACACAGTGATATTAGAGGGTTTTAGTAATGGACCTAGGGATTTTGTGGAACTTATAATTGGCTTGGCATGGCTTTGCTTTTTATGTATGTCTTCTTTGAAAAATAAGAGTAGCGTAAAGTATAGTTTATTTGTAATTGGTGGCTTAGTTTCTGTTTTTTGTATAGTGGTTAAAGTAGTTGACTTAAGTGATTTAAACTACCTGATCTATGGAGTATACTGGATATTGGCGGCGGTATTTAGCCATAAAATTATTTCTAATCGCATAACAAAGTGGCAGAATGGAGAATAATGAGACGAAGGAGGTATCTTACTTTACCAAAGAGGATGTAGTAAATCAAAATTTTGATACGAGTAATACTACTGTAAAAACAGCGAATAATTCTGTTTTAAGCCAATTGTTTTATGCAATTGCAGGGCTTATTGGTTTTTTGTTTTTAGGATTGTTTATAACTATCTTAGTACTAGAGGTTCAGCCAATTGCTGTGTTTTTGGGGATTATTTCAATAGTGTGTTTTGCCTTGACTCTGCATGTAGAAAGATTAAAGAGAAAAGGATTTTTTTCTCAGAATTCCTTTATGCTTTACTTAGGTGGCTTTTTATATGGGGTAATAAGTTATTGGTTGTTCTTTGAAGTTTCCTCTGATTTGGATACATGGTGTTTTCCTGTTATTATTATATCTATATTAACATGGGTACTTGTAAAATCAAGGATGGCATTGTATTTTTCGCTTTTTAGCTTTTACTTGGCTGTTTTCTTTTTGTTTATGTTTCATCACCATACCTCTTTTGTGGTAATCTTTTTAATGCTATTAGTATCCGTGGTTTTTTTCCTTAGCTTTTATACCCAAACTATTTATGGTTATTTAGGTAACTTACAGGAGTACTTTTCCATTTTTTATAATACAAGTTTATATTTTGCCTTGGCTTGTAGTTTTGTAATTAGTGTAGACTCTTGGGGGATAGGATTTACTATGGCTCCTTGGTTAAACTACCTTTTAGTTGGTTTTTATATAGTAATTAATCTTCTGTCGTTAAAGAAAATATATAGTTATACACAAGGTCTTAGTCTTGTTTTTTTTATCTATTTTGCAATTTTAACTTCTGGGTTAATTTTAGGGTTAAACCATTATGGGTTCTACAATTTTTCGATATGCTATTTATTTATTTTATGTAGTTACAATCTTAAGTTTAAGATGCAATGGATATTTTGCTCTATTGCAATGGTATTGAATTTAGGGGTGTATTACTATAATTTAGATATTACACTTCTTCAAAAAAGTATGCTTTTAATGCTTAGCGGGATTCTAATGCTAGGATGTTATATCGTTTTCAAAAAATTTAAGACAAACAGGTATGAAAAATAAAACAGCAAAAGTCATTATTGTTTGTACTTTACTTTTAATTATAGGGGTGTTTTTTTGGGTAGCTAATCAAAAACAGTCTATCATTGACAAAGGAGAGTTAGTACTTTTAGAATTAGCACCACAGGACCCACGTTCTTTAATGCAAGGAGATTATATGACTTTATATTATACATTATACAATGAGATTTCTATGGAAAAACTAGATTTACCACAACAGGGTTACCTTATCTTAGAACTAGATTCTTTAAAAGTAGGAAAATTGGTGAATTCTAGTGCTCTTTTAGAAAACTCTTCCCCAGGCCAAGTCCTAATTAAGTATAAGAAAAACAAATGGGGCAGAGTAGTACTATCAGCAGACTACTTTTATTTTCAAGAAACTAAAGCGGATATATATGAGAATGCCCAATATGCAGCTCTTAAAGTAGATAGTAAGGGAAATTGCATAATCGTAGGATTATATGACAAAGCGGTAAAACCCATTCTTTAAAGAGAGCAGGTGATAAATTTGAGGACTATATTTTAATTGAATCTAGTTAAAAGTAGTATCTTTGTCCTATGCGATTAAAAACTATTCTTACGGAGATAAAACCATTTGTAAAGCCTTATAAATACTTGGTTTTAGCTACTTTTTTATTAACTATCATCGGTTCTTTTGTAGTGCAAATCAATGCCTTTGTCATTGGATATATGGTGGATAGTTTAACCTTAGTTATTGAAAAAAGGGAGTCTTTACAATGGGGGTTTAAAGTTCTACTCATCGGAAGTATTATACTTTTAGTTAAAGAAGTTATCAACGCCTTTATTCAATTTGGTCAAAGGTTTTTTGGAGAAAAATTGCGTATTTTCATTTCCAGAGATATCTCCCAAGAGGTTGTGGAGAAGATTTTATCTTATAAAATGGCTTTTTATAGCGATCCAAGTAATGATAGCGGTAAGCTACAAACTAGGATAGATCAGGGTATTAGTAGTATAACTAGATTAATACAAAATTTCTTTATTGATATTCTTCCTTTGTTTTTAAATGCTTTTGTTGCACTTGTGATTATGTATAATTCCAATTGGAAAATAGGGTTAGTTAGTAGCTTAATTATTCCTGTTTACTTTTATATTTCACAATTGCAAGCTAGCAAACTAAAAGGGTTTAGAAGAAAAATGAGAAGTTATAGGGAAAATAAAAACAATAGCATTATCTCTTTAATTAACTCTATTGTTGTAATAAAAAGCTTTGTGAGAGAGCCCCTAGAGGCCCAAAGACATAAAAAGATCCAATACGACATGACCCAAAACCAATTGCACACTAGAAAAACAAGTTTTCTATTTGATGCAAGTAAGGGATTTGTGGAGCAAATCGGACTAGTTGTTATTGTCTTAATGAGTTGCTATTTTGTTTTAGAAGGACAAATGGGAGTAGGGGCAATTATGTTTCAAGTATTGCTTTTTAATAACGTAACAGCCCCAATAAGACAGCTGCACCGTATTTATGATGATGTGAATGATGCTATGATCTACAGTGAGGGTTTCTTTGATATTTTAAAACAAGATAATCAAAAGGAGCAAAGTGGCTCTTATATTGCCAGTGATATAAAAGGTAGGATTCAATTAAAACAAGTCTGCTTTGATTACCCTAATAAAACCCAAGCTCTTAAGGATGTTAATATGGAGATTCTTCCAGGTAAGACCACTGCTTTAGTTGGCTTAAGTGGAGCCGGTAAAAGTACAGTACTTAGTCTTTTGGATAAATTTTATCAGCCTAAATCTGGAGAAATTCTTTTGGATGGAGTGGACTTGGTAAAATACGATACTAAAGAGCTTCGCAAGCACATTGGAATAGTACAGCAGAAAAACCATATCTTCCAAGGAAGTATTCAAGAGAATATTGCCTATGGTAATCCAAAGGCTAGTTTGGAACAAGTTATACAAGCTGCTAAAAAAGCCTCTATACATCAGCAAATTATGGAGTTAAACGATGGTTATCAAAGTGATGCAAGAATGCTCTCGGGAGGACAGCAGCAACGTATTGCTATAGCTAGATTGTTTTTGAAAGACCCTGCAATCTTGTTTTTAGATGAACCAACTGCAAGTCTAGATGCTATTGCAACTCAGAATATTAAAAACAGTTTAGATGCCATTAGAAAGGATAGAACTGTTATTATTGTTTCTCATAGTATATCTCAAATTATTGATGCAGATCAAATTATTGTTATGCAAAAAGGTAGGGTAGTACAAAGCGGTTTACACCAAGATTTAATTAAACAAACCGACCAGGCTTATTTTGAGATATTCTCTGCTATGGCCAATAGTTTAAACATAGAAAAGATAAGTCAAAGTATGATCTTAGAGACTGTCAAGTAAGTATAAAAAAAGCATTTTTCCATTGGAAAGATGCTTTTTTATGTAAAGGTGTTATAGTTAAAAAAAAAAGAGTCTTAGAATCTGTAGCGTACTGCCAATCCTAAATCAAAATGTAAACCATCACGGTAAGAGTCATTTAAATAGATCTCTGGGCGTAAATCTAAAGCAATTTGTAAAGGAAAATCAAAGTTGTATTCAATTCCAACGTCTCCTGTTAAAAGCACGAATGTTCCGTTGTCTGAATATCTTTTACCTCCACTGGATTTGCTGTAGTTCCAAGTACCAACTGCGGCACCAGGACCAGCATACCAATTAAAACCTTTGTCAATATTCCAAACCCACTGGTAAATACCAGTTAATTTAAAAGCATTAACATCGTGTCTGTCTTTCCAACCAAAGCCTAACTCTAACCTGTTATTAGCATGTAGTTTTCTTTGGTAGGAGATTTCCGTACCTAATCCACTATTGGATCCAAAGCGTAACCCTATAGCATTCTTTGCAGATTTCTGTGCCAAAGCTGAACCGCTTATTCCTAAGCATAAAAGTGCAGCAAAAATGTGTGACTTCTTCATTGTTTTTAACTATTTATTATGGGTCAAAGCTAGGAATAATCTGCCCGCATTAAAAGTTAAAGTTTTTGCCAAAATTTAGTAATCTATCCCATAAAGCAGAAATAGGGTTTGTCTATATGGAAAAAATAAATATCTTTGCCCTATCTATTATCCAGAATTCCCAATGTACCTATGGTGCCAAGGGGGATAGCAACCTGCAACAACAAGCAAGGTGCTACAAAATGATAAGCCAGAAATGGAAACAACGTTGAATCTCTATTAAAAAAGACAATAACTTTGTTTTCACTGTGGCTTTTTAATTAATTTTTAATTTTTAGTACAGATGTCAGAAAACAAATTCTACTCTTTTATTCCATTTTTTATCTTTGTCGCGATTTTTCTAGGAGCGGGAATCCTTCTAGATGATTTTTATAAATTTCCAGCACCAGTTGCCATGTGTTTTGGAATCATCGCTGCATTTATAATGTACTACAAAACTAGTACAGAGAATAAAATCGTTGCTCTAATGCAGGGTTGCGGGGATAGTAGAATTATCACCATGTGTATTATTTATTTGTTGGCTGGTGCTTTTGCAGGAGTTACCTCTGCTATAGGTGGAGTAGATATGATGGTAAATATTGGACTTAGTTTTATTCCAGTGGAATACTTAGCATTGGGAATATTTGTAATTGCTTGCTTTTTATCGCTTTCTATTGGTACCTCTGTGGGGAGCGTGGTTGCTTTAGGGCCTATCGTAGTTGCTTTAGCACAAAAAACCGATATTTCTATGGGCCTTTTATGTGGATCCTTATTGGGAGGGTCTATGTTTGGGGATAACTTATCTATTATTTCAGATACCACTATTACAGCTACTCAAACCATTGGATGTAATATGAAAGATAAGTTTAAAGCAAACTTAAAATATGCATTACCAGCTGCTTTAATCACTCTTGTGCTTCTATTTTTCCTTGGAGACTCAAGTAAAGAAATTATTTTAGACTTGGATCCAGTACATAATTACTGGGTTATCTTACCTTATATAGCTATTATCGTATTGGCTCTTTTAGGAGTACAGGTATTTATAGCTTTAGTTCTTGGAATTCTAATGGCTGGAGTTATAGGTTTGGTGCAATTAAATTTTGACTTCATAGGGCTTGTTGGTCATATTTATCAAGGGTTTACTTCTATGACAGAAATCTTTTTGTTATCTATGTTAACCGGTGGTCTAGCTGCTTTAGTTGAACAACAAGGTGGAATTAAATGGCTATTGGCTTTAATGCATAAGAAAATAAAAAGCGCTAAAAGTGCTGAATATGGTATCGCTCTTTTAGTTACTAGCATCAATTTATGTATGGCCAATAATACAGTTGCTATTTTAACAGCAGGAGGCTTATCTAGAGATATTACGGATACTTATAAATTAAATCGTCCAGACGTTGCTTCTATTTTGGATATTTTTGCTTGTGTAGTACAGGGGATTATCCCTTATGGTGCTCAAGTTTTAATTCTATTGAGCTTTTCTCAAGGACAGTTGGATTATTTGGAGTTGCTTTCAAATACGTTTTACGTTGGTGTTTTATTGGTAATTACGAGCCTTTATATGTTGTTTGTTAAAAAATATCCTCAAACAAAGTAAAATACAGTGTAAGACAAATACAAAATGTTTATATTTGCTTTTGGTTCAAAAAATAAAATTGAATTTTAAGATGAAATTATTAGAAGGTAAAATAGCTATTGTTACAGGTGCAACAAGAGGTATTGGAAGAGGTATAGCACTGGCATTTGCTGAACAAGGTGCAGATGTTGCATTTACTTATAGTTCTTCACAAAGTGCAGCTGTGGAGCTAGAACAAGAATTAATTGCTTTAGGAGTAAAAGCAAAAGGATATCAATCTAATGCAGCTGATTTTGATGCAGCACAAGAATTAGTAGAGCAAATTCTTAAGGAATTTGGGAATATTGATATTCTTGTAAACAATGCTGGAATTACAAAAGATAACTTACTTATGCGTATGAGTGAGGCTGATTTCGACCAAGTAATTCAGGTGAATTTGAAATCTGTGTTTAATATGACAAAAGCAGTACAACGTACTATGTTGAAAAATAGAAGAGGTTCTATTATTAACATGAGTTCTGTTGTAGGTGTTAAAGGAAATGCAGGACAAGCGAATTACGCAGCATCCAAAGCTGGAGTAATTGGTTTCTCAAAAAGTATTGCTCTTGAGTTGGGGTCAAGAAACATTCGTTGTAATGTTATTGCCCCTGGGTTTATTGAAACAGAAATGACTGCAAAACTATCTCCAGAGGTAGTAAAAGGATGGACAGATGCAATTCCACTTAAACGCGGAGGTAGTCCAAAAGATATTGCAGATGCTTGTGTGTTTTTAGCAAGTGATATGTCTTTGTATATTTCAGGACAGGTCCTAAACGTATGTGGAGGAATGTTAACCTAATATAGGGTACACCATACAAACTTGGTAATAAACCTATTTATATAACCATATATTAAGCGCCTTATTAGTAATTTCTTTTGCTAATAAGGCGCTTTTTTTACTTGACAATTTCCACTTAAAAACGTTGCGTCTCAAAGCATTATATAGATATAATCTAGAGAAATATGATGAACAGATAAATAAGTTAGGTATAGGTCTTTTTTAAAAGGTAAACCTCAGTAAAACTAGGCTAAATCCAGTTATATTAGCTAAAGTATAGTTTTTAGGTAGATAAAAGTGCCTAAAGTGTTTTTTTAGCGTTGCTTCCTATTCTAAAGAACAGAGGAGTTTAGGGGTATTAATTAGGAGACTTTTGATTATTTTACTACATTCAAGTTAGTTAAAAAATAGGGGCAATACAGTATTTCCTCCCCTTATAGTATAGCGCTAAAGTAAGTCCTAACTATAAAAACGCTCTTATTTATGCAACAAGAATCGCTTTACGGCCTAACCAAAGATTTCTCTATTGAAAGGTGCCATTGTATACAAAATGATACTTCCTCCATTTAAGAAGTGAATTAATAAAACCCATACTGGTAAAAAGCTCTATGGAGGAGATTACCATTTAGTTTTAGAACCTACCCATAAAGTGTGTTTTATTCAACTAAGTTATTATGTGGGGCTATTAGTAAAGAAGTAGTAGGTCATAAGCTTGCAAAGCATTGGGGTATAGATATACAACCAAATGTAGCTATTCCTTATACTATTATAATAGCTATAGACTTAAGCTGTTTTACTAAAAATTACATTCTTAAGGCTTGTGATTTGCAAATAGGACAAAGTAAAGCCGTAGAGGTGTTAACTATTGATCCCAGAGATGCTGGTTTTTATCTGGATAAACCTACTTACCATAGAACTAGTTCAGCTAGCTACTTGATGTAAGTAATTCCTCATGAACCTTGTGTTGGTATAGAGCAGGGGTAAAATGGCTTTATCAAGAAGTTTGGAGATAAATACGTGTAAATACCACAATAAAAAGAGACTATCTTATAAAGGTTATTTCGCTGTCAATCAGAAGTAATGTATTAGGTATAGTTTATATTTCAGATTAAATAATTGAATTATACTAAGTAAAATACGATTTTTATTAAACAAAAAAAGGCTGTCTTCAAGTGTGAGACAGCCCCTTTTATCTTTCTTATTTATTTAGTTGTTTTTTATTGCTATTGATATATTGGATTTCTTGGGCTTGAATATCCTCACCTTGCAAATCATCTAAAACAGAAGATTCTGATTCAGGTATAGGTTTTATTTTCTTTTTATAGAAAGGAATAAAATAGGTGATAGTATAATTGAATCCTACCCCAATAGATCCGCTGTATTTTTGATTAAAGCCAGGAATAAATAAATTTTCAAAATCTTCCGGTTGTTTTTGAGTTAAAAGACCATTTAATCTCAAAGTGAATCCCATGAAAAAGTTATTAAATACTCTAGTTTGAATTCCCGTTACAAATTCTACCCATTGAGCAGATAACCCATTTTGTTTTCTATCTGGGTAAATCTTTTGGCTCGGGAAGTAAGGGTCTGTAGTATATATTTGGTACCAATTTAGAGTTTGTGAAAAATTGCTGACTCCATATCTGAATCCAATAAATATTTCATCCTCTGCATTTAACCAGTTTTCATATAAATTGAAATTGGCCCCAACTTTAATAAAGCTTCCTTTTGCAGTAAAGCCATAAGTGTGCTTATTTCTTTCCATGCGATCGTTTCCTATTTCGGCTGCTAAATACCAATTTTTAGTCAAGCGGTAATCTCCCACTAGCTCAAAACCTTTGTAGGATTTATCATACATAGAACGCGTAAGTCTGAATAAATCTGCTCCTATTCTAAGACCATAGCGTTGAGGAGCATCAAAACTTTGTTGCTGTTTTGGCTGATCTATTGGTAGGATTTCCTCCTGGGTTTGTATAATAACTTCTTGAGCACTTAAAATGGAACAAGCCAATAATAAAGAAAGACTAATAAAATATTTTAAAGTGTGCTTGTTGTTGATCAGTAATTTCATTGGTTTGTGTTTGATATTGTTTAATCCAATTGCCTTTAGTATTGTTTTGCTTGCCATTTAACAATGGGGAACTTCCATCTTGATTTAAGAAGAAATGAGAAACATACCCACAAGCTTTATTTAAGAAGAAGGTCTCTACTCTATAGGAAAAAGTAAGGGTGTCTTTTCTTACTTCTAATGCTTGTGATGTTCTATCTATGGATTCTAATACCCAGGTGGTTTGTTGTTGGTCTAAACGAAACGGCAGGATAATCTTATTGCTAGTACTTTGAATAACATGATCCACCTCACCAATGGCGTAGGCTTTAACGATTCCGTTGTTTGGAATTTCTTGATCTAAATAATCATAGAACTCCACAATTAAATTAGGTGTTGTTGGCTCGTCTTCAGAGCAAATATCATCTTTTTCACAACCACTAAGCACTAGAGTGCTCACCGTTAAGGTAAAAGCGGCGATTAATAATTTTCTCATGTATATTAATTATCTCCCTATTGGATTTAAAGTGTCAAAAATACTAAAACAAATTCGATATGCCTTAAAAAATTACCCAACAAAAGTCTTAATGTTTAATTGTTTACCTAGCTTATTTTGTTTTACTGTAAATGCGGATCTATAAATTTGATTCAAATGGAAGTAATTTGTTAAAATCAGGCGCTTATAGTCTTAAAATATACTAGTAATGTATATTTATGTTTTACATTAGGGTGAAATATTAGATGATTTAGTATGTTTTTTATAAAAAAAATGTGGCTGTTGTTTGTGCTACTTCCTTTATTGTCTGTTGCCCAGCGTATTGAAATACCTTATGACGATCAAGCAGGGTGGATGCTTATAAAATTAAAGGTAAATGATCAAGATATGAATTTTATCTTCGATACAGGATGGGATGGCATTGCAATAAGAAAGAGTTTATTGCAAGAATATCAAACTAGTAGTCAGATAAATGCCGTGGATGCCAATAATGTAGTACAAGAGGTAGAGACTCTAAAAGTAAAAAGCATCAAGGTAGGGAATTATACTTTTTTCAACCTACATTTTACCAATTTAGAGGACTTTCCAATGTTAGAGGATCCAATTTTTGATTGCTATAAAATTGATGGTATTCTAGGAAATTCTATCTACAGGGATAGGGTTTTAGAAATAGATCCTATTGCTAAAAAAATTATATTACAAGATCCTTCAAAGGAACTAATGGATAAATTAATAGACAATGGGTTTATGGCCATCAATAATGCCAATAGAACCCAGCAAAATAGAATTGTTCTGCCAATGAACTTAGCAGGAGGTAGGGTGGATATGTTGTTTGATACTGGGGATACCGGTTATCTGTCTCTTGGAGTTAATAAAGAAATAGTGTCTTTTTTATCCGATCAAAAGTTCAATAAATATTTAAGTGTTGGAAGCATAGGAGCTTTCGGTATTGATGATAAACTTGCCCAAAGCTTTATTGCCTCAGATTTACAGGTAGGCTTAGGCTCATTGGTTATGGAAAACCAAGAGGTTACCTTTATGGCTAATAATTTTGTTAGCCAAGTGGGGGTTGAGTTTATTAAGCAATTTCACCTTGTGTATCTTCCTTCAATAAATAGAGTGTATTTAAAAAGACTAACTCATTTACCAAAGTCTGTTTCAACTTTAGAGCGTATTGGGTTTGGTATTGCTTTTTACGATGGCTATTATACCATTGCTGGTATAGGGGAAGGCCAACAAGATTACCAATTGGGAGATATTGTTTTAGCTATTAATGGAATCCCTTTAGCGGAACTTTGTAATTATAGAATGTATCTTCGTTCTTTAAAACAAAGGCCTGTAATTACCCTTTTTAGGAATGGTCAAGAATTAGAAATCTAGCTCGATTAATGCTATAATATAAAAAAGTGCTTATGGACCTGAGTTCATAAGCACTTTTTTAGTGTGCCCAGCATGGGTAGTAACTCTAGGGTGTAAGTCCCGAACACGCCTTTACAACGGGAAGTGTTAGCCAAATGCAAGGGTGTCCATCGCAAGGTGGAATCTGAAGGAAGCGCTAGGCAAACCCTTGACCTGACGAACAGAAACTATATCAGGCTCAATAATATCGGATAAGGTTGCTAAACAAACTGAAGTCCAAAGTTGTACGGAGATATTTAGGGTAAATATAGCAGGTATATGAGGGGAAAGTTACTGTTCTTACCTGGGGAGGTCTTACAGACATAGGAAAGTTTTTTTTTACAGAACTATGGATAACAATTGCTGTAAGAAGTCAGCAGAAGTCATAGTAGGTATGGATACAAGCTTGGCAATACCAAGAAGTCTTACGAAATACTGAAGGACTGAACTTAATTTAAATGAGTAGTAAATGAATGTTACCTAATGAAGG
>NZ_JBTXLS010000020.1:0-51421 GCF_054871665.1 Myroides sp. LJL115
CTATACTTCTATACATGACATCTACTTAAAAGTATCGTAAAGTTAAGAACCGCCTTGGTACGGATCCGTATGCCAGGTGGTGTGAGAGGTCGGCTGAAGAAATAATCTTCAGCCTCCTACTCGATTTCTTGAGTTATATTATTTTGCGTAAACAGCTTCTTTCTTAAAGTGAAGTGTCAGTAGGTAATATACTACCGCTCTATATTTTGTACGGTTGGATTTACCATATTGTTCCATTACTTTGTCAATACCTTGATCTAGAGCGTCTTTTTCGCTTAAACCTAGTTTTTTAATTAAAAAATTATTCTTCACTGTAAGTAGTTCTGATTCAGAGCTACTAGCTACTGTACTAGAGTCCTTATTGTAAATAGAAGGTCCACAACCAATGGTTACTTTTTCTAATAAATCCATATCTGGAGTTACTCCGCATTTTTGCTTTAAATCCTCTGCGTACTTTTGAATTAATTCTGCTCTTTTGTTCATACGGTTATAGTTTTAGTTAAGGTACAATTTACGAAAAAAAAAGATCTTAAATAGCCCTTATTTCTTAAATCACATATTTTGGTAATATTGCTTTAATACCGTATCATTTATTAAAGTAGGAGTAGTGATTTCTAATATCCCAGGTTGCTCATTATGGCTGAATAAATCTTGTAAGCTAGCTTTTAATTGAGTAGAATCCTTTGCTGAAAAATAGTTGAAACCATACATTTTAGCTAAATGCTCAGCATTTAATTGGTGAGTGGTTTCGAAAAAAGTATTAAACAAAGGAGTGTTCTGATGTCCTGGTAGAAATCTGAAAATCCCACCACCTTGATTGTTTAAAACAATTATTTTAAAATTCTTTGGAATATAATTATTCCAAAGAGCGTTACTGTCATAAAAGAAACTAACATCGCCACTAATTAAAACAACAGGCTTTTCCTGTACTACACTTGCTCCAATAGCCGTAGAAGTACTACCGTCTATACCACTAGTGCCTCGGTTTGCAAAAACTACTACTTGTGGAGAGTTTGGGAAAATTTGGCTATATCGAATCACTGAAGAGTTACTCAGTTGTAATTCTATATCATTTGGTAAAGCTTGCATGATTCCTTGAAAAGCTTTCATATCTGACCATGGAATAGTATCAAGGTATTGCTCTTGCTTTTTTTGCTTCTCACGGTTTATTTTCAAAGCAAATTCCTGGTAAGAGCTCTGGGTATTTGTAGGGTATAATTGGGTTAAATTAGAGAAAAAGCGTTCAGGAGTATCTACCACTATATCGCTTAATGCTCCAAAAGTATCATAATGGCGTAATAAATCTACATGCCAATGTTGTTTTGGACTTAATTCTCTTAGTAATTTTTTGATGTTTTTGCTAATAAGCATTCCTCCAAAAGTAACTAAAATATCACAAGAAAACTCCTGGATTTCTTCTGGGGTTAAATGCTGTAAAAACCGATCTATATTGCTAATAAAGTTTGGGTGATGCAAATTAGAGGTTGTTTGACACAATACTAAAACACTTGGGTCTTGTCCTAAGGATGCTATAATTTGCTGGCTTAAGACTCCAGGGGCATTACAACCTATAACAAGAAGTTTTTTCTTTGCATTTTGCCATTTCTCTCCAAAAAGGGGATAATTGGTGATTTGCGGGTCAATATGTACCATGTCCACAAAGGTTGGATCTACACTTAACTCTGTGGTAGTTTGGTATAAAGGCTCTTCAAAGGGAGCATTAATATGCACAGGGCCTTTTTGAGCAATAGCACTATTTATGGCATTGTTTATTAAAATGTCATTTTCTTGGCTTGCTTGTTGGCTTAAGTTGGCATTATATAAAATGTGATTGTTGAAAACATCTTTTTGTCGAATGGTCTGACCATCTCCAATATCTAGTTTATCACCAGGTCTATCGGCAGAGATCACAATAAGGGGAATCTGGCTATAATAAGCCTCCGCTATACTTGGATAATAGTTAAGCACAGCAGAACCCGAGGTACACACTAAAGCAGTTGGGAATTGAGTTTGCTGGGCTATACCCATAGCAAAAAAACCAGCACATCTTTCATCGGCAATACTATAACAAGTAAAGTAAGAATCACTAGCAAAGCCAATAGTTAGTGGCGCATTTCGTGAACCTGGGGATAAGATAATATGCTTGATTTTTTTTTGCTTACAGATTTGCAGTATACTTTGGGCTAATTTTATTTCTGGATAAATCATATAAACATAGAATAAGACCCAAAGATACAAACAAACTCAGGTATTTTGATTTAAAAACGATAATTTTTGGGCTCTAAAAGTAATTAACTTTTAATCCAGTCTTTAATTTCTTGATCTGTTGGAAGTGTTCTAGGTCCAATTACTTTTTCTAAATGCCCATCAGGTCCGATTAAGTATTTTTGGAAATTCCATTGTACTTCACTATCCTCTAATTTGTTAAGTTGTTTTTGAGTTAAGAATTGGTATAAAGGAGCTGTGTCATCTCCTTTGACAGATATTTTACTCATCATAGGGAAACTCACCCCATAATTGGATTGGCAAAATGCTGCAATTTCTTGGTTACTTCCTGGTTCTTGGTCTGCAAAATTATTGGCAGGGAAACCTATAATAATAAAGTCTTTGTCTTTGTACTCTTTGTATAAGCTTTCTAATTGTTCAAATTGTGGGGTTAAACCACACTGAGAAGCTGTATTGACAATCATTACTTTTTTACCTTTTAGGCTGGCTAAATCAAATGGTTCTCCGTAAATATCTGTTACTGTGAACTGATATATACTTGTAGGGTCTTGTGTGTTTTCCATAGTTAAAGTTGTATTAGAGTGCGTAGCTGTGCTAGTATATGCCATAGCGTAAGAGGAAATAAATACTGCTAAGGCTAAGATTATTTTTTTCATAATTGTTTTCTTTTGGTAGTTACGCTATAAAGTTACGAATCTAAATAGAAAAAAGCCATAAGTCGGAGGTTTATATTTTGTTAAGCTATTGTCTAATAAGAAGCAGGCTATTGGTTATTTTGTAGATGAATAATTATAAAGGGCGAACATTGTGATTTTTATTAATAAAATAAATTACGTATTGAATTGTCAAATTGTTAGTGGTTTTCGATATAAGTAGTAAAAACATTATCAAATAGGTTAATGCACTTGTATTGTTGATGAAAACGCATTTCGATCAATTATTTTAAAGGCTTTGTGAGTTAATAATGAAAGAAAATTTTAACTTTGATAGTTATTTATTTACCAAACCAAAAAAATTATGAAGTCCGTAATTATTCAAGGAATCAAAGGCTCTTTCCATCACGAGGCGGTGGAGCGCTTTTTTAAAGAACAACCAGTTGACATTGTTGATAGTCCAACTTTTAATTCTCTAGTTAAACAAGTAGTGGATAAAAAAGTGGATTATGGAATGATGGCAATGGAAAACTCTATAGCAGGATCTATTTTACCTAACTATTCCTTGATGACTAAAAAGAAACTTTATGTAGGAGGAGAGATAGCCCTTCCTATTCGCCATCATTTATTGGCTTTAAAGGGTCAAACATTAGATCAAATTGAGGAGGTACGTACTCACCCAATGGCATTATTGCAATGTGGGGATTTCTTAGAAAATCACGAGCACTGGAGAAAATTAGCTATGGATGATACAGCCACATGTGCAAAAAATATTCAGTTAAACCAAATGCATGGTGTAGCGGGTATTGGTTCGGCATTAGCTGCTAAGATGTATGATTTACAAATTTTGCAAGAAAACATTCACGATGTGTATGATAATTTTACGCGTTTTTTCTTGATTTCCACAGAGCCTGTTCACGTAGATGATTTTGATAAGGCTACTTTGTACTTTTTTACCGATCACCAAAAAGGTCGTTTAAGTAAAGTACTGGAAATATTAGCAGAACACGAATTAAACCTTACTAAAATTCAGTCGGTTCCTATTTCAGGAAGTGTATTTCAATATTCTTTCCACGTTAATGTGGTATTGGTAAATAAGAATTATGATTTGTATTATCAAGCATTGGAAAAAGTAAAACAAGTTACACAGCATTTAAGCATAATAGGGGAGTATAAAGAGGATAAATTGGTGATACAAAAGCCAGTAGAGAATGTTCTTGAACCAAATTTAACCTTCTAATTAATTGCTAGAGGATTAAAAAAAAAGCATTAGAAAATTATTCTAATGCTTTTTTTTATCTATTAAAGAGATTTGTTTAATCTCTTTGGTATTGACAACAACCATGAAGGTTTTCATAGGTTTGCTCAGATGCTTTATCAAAAGCTGTATCATGCCCAGCTAATGCTATCGTTTTAGAAACCTTAGCAAGATCTGTTTTAGATGGATCTATATCTAAATCTAAAAGCTTAGTGTCTACATTCCAAATAGCAGAGTTAACCCCTGTTAATGCTGATGCAGCAGCTTCTATACGTTTTTTACACATTCCACAATTTCCTTTTACCTCTAAAGTAAGGTTGCTTTTTGCCTTAGGTGTGTCTTGTATTCTTTGGTATTGACAACAACCAGGTAGGGAATCATAGGTCTTGTCCTGTGCTTTGTTTAAAGCGGTGTCATGACCAGCTTTTGCAATACTTAAAGAAACTTTCTCTAAGGATGCTTTTGCTTTATCTATGTCCAAACTTAGGGTTTTGTTATCTACATTCCATGTAGCTTGATTTACTCCAGCAACAGACATAGCTGCAGCTTCTATACGTTTTTTACACATGCCACAATTCCCCTCTACAACTAAAGTAGTTAAATGATGGTTCTGTTTTGTTTGGCTTGGCTTTTTATCCGTAGTGTTTCTTTCATATAAACAACATCCTGGTAAGTCTTGATAGATGCTATCTGTTGCTTTGTCTAAAGCAGTGTCGTGACCTACTGTAGCTATTGCCTTTGAAATTTGCTTAAGGGAAGTTTGCTCTGGGATGAATATTACTGTTAATTCTTGATTATCAGCTATCCAGTCTGCTTTTAATACTCCTGGTAATTGTAGGGCAGCATCTTGGATTCTCTTTTGACACATTTCACAATTTCCACTTACATGTAAAGTTTGAGTAAGACTCTTTTCTAATAATTTGGGATCAATTGGGTCCTCTAAATTCATCATACTAGGCTTTCCTTCTAATTGAGCACTAGCATCAATGATAAATACCCCATTGGTTACAATTTCTTGTCCATCCATTAACCCTTCTAAAATTACATAACTCTGTCCTAAATTCGGACCTAATACCACTTCTTGTAACATAAAAGTAGGAGAGGAGGTACCTTGTACTTTAGTATAGACAATAGATCTTTTTCCGGTCCATAAAACAGCTGATTTAGGGATTACAATTTGATTGTTGTATTGGGATAAAGCTGCTTGTATAGTTACTGTTGCATACATAGCCGGAAGTAGGTTTAAATCTTTGTTTTCCACTTCCACTCTTACCTTGGCAGTTCTACTACTTGGATCCAATAAAGGATTGATGAAAGAAATAGTCCCTTGCATTTTTTCTCCAGGGAAACTCTGTAGAGTAAAACTAACTTTGTCTTTTACCTTTAAAAAAGGCAGATCTTGTTCATAGGCATCAAATACAGCCCAAACTTTAGATAAATTAGCAATATCATATAAAATAGTTCCACTAGAGATATAATCTCCTTGCTGTACATTCTTACTTACTACTGTTCCTTGGGTGTTGGCATAAATATTTACAATTGCAGATGCTTTTTTAGTATCAATAATGTTTTGAATTTGTGCATTAGACATTTTGTAAAAGCTCAACTTTTCCTTTGCAGCTTGTAAAAGTAATGGCTGAAAATCTTGCAGTTTTATAGCCTCTAATAATTCTTGCTGTGCAGCATATAATTCAGGTGAGTATACAGAGGCTAATAATTGTCCTTTGTTTACTTTTTCTCCAGTGAAATTTACATATAGCTTTTCAATTCTTCCAGCAACATGAGAGCTTTGGCTATTTTGCTGGGTTTCGTCTACTTGTATGCTACCATATAATTCAATGTCCTTTACAGGATCTTTACTACTTACAACAGTGGTTTGTATATTGGCTAAAGCAACTGCGGATTTGCTCATTACAATAGCATTTGGATCTAAATCTTGATCAGAATCTCCATTTGTAGCCATTGGAGTTAAATCCATTGCACATAAAGGACATTTTCCTGGCTTGTCCATTTTTATTTGTGGGTGCATCGAACAAGTCCATACTACACTTTCTTGTTGTGTTTCTTGGCTTAATTCATGGCTATGGCTAGTGGAACCAAAAATCATATAGCCTAGTAAAAGTCCTGCTAATAGAAGTACACTGTACTTAACTGTGTTGTTTTTTAGTATATTTTTAATCTTACTCATGATCTAAAGTATTTGTAACGTTATTGCCAATTAAGCTTTCTATGGAAGCCACGATAGTGTTGAAATCTGTAATGGATTGGGACTGTTTTAATTGATAGTCCATTAATAATCGCTGGATTTCGATCACATTGGTTAAATTGCTTTTCCCACCTGAAAACTCCGTTAGTACTAAGTTGTAAGTACTTTGGGCTAATTGTAGTTGTTTTTGATATAGTGAAATAGTGTTTAAAGCATCTTGCATTTGTGTACTAAGGGTGTAATACTTATTTTCTAGTGTATTTACCGTATTTTGCTGTTGCTCTATAGCACTTTGTCTATATAGTTGGGATTGTTTTTGCTGTGATTTATATTTTTTTCTAAACACAGGTAAACTCACGCTAAGCATTGGCATAATCATGTCCTTTCCATTCATGGATCCCATGGCAAGCATTTGATCAGAGGTTTTGCCAATTATCATATACTGCACTCCAACACCTATCATAGGGTAGCTCATCTTTTTATTTAACACTCCTTGTGCTTTATAGGCTAGTTGCTGCTCTTTTAATAATTGTAAAGCAGGGTGATTATTGTGCATTAGCTCAAAAACTTGTTCTTTATCCCATAAGAATTCACTTTGCTCTACCTTAGAAGGTAAGTCCACTTGGGTATCTAACTCTCTGTTAAGTAAAGAATTAAAACTAGCAATCTCTCGCTTTAGGTTGTTTTCAAGGATGTCTATATTGTTTTGAAGCTCTAAGATATCCAGTCCAATTTTCAGTACGTCAGACATTGAGCCTGAACTACCACTTTGGTTTGGTGTAGAGAATTTAGCAATCGCTAAATCCTCTAGTTGTTTAAGTAGTTTTTTATTTTCCTGTGCTATGACAATTTCTTGTTTTGTTTGCGCTAGTAAAAACCACTGTTTTTTCACCTGTAAAACCAGCTCTTGTCTAGCAAGAAGATATTGTTGGTATTGCACCAAAGAAGTGTGGTAAGCTTGGGTTTTAGCTGCTTTTTTTGAGCCAAACCAAGGAAGCATTTGCATAAGGGTTATATCTCCAATGTTTTTACCCCCTACAATATCCATAGGTTTGGTTAAAAAGCCCATAGAAAGTTCTGGGTCATCAAATTCTCCAGCTTCTTGGATTTGTTCTTGAATAGCTAAAAAAGTTAATCGTTGTGCTTTTAGATTTGGATTATTATCTATAGCATACTCTAAATAACTTTGTAATTGCGGCTGTTGTAAATCATTATTTTGACTAAAACCTACAAAAGGCAAAGCAACAAATAGCAGTAAGAATTTTATATTGGATAAGGCTAGATTAGTTTTCATTTTGAGCGATTTTAGCATTTTTTTTATTTTCGTTTTTAATGGCCCATTCTCTCCACATACATTGGAATACAGGTACAACAAACATAGTCATAGACTGAATTAACATACCTCCAAAGGTAGGGATAGCCATAGGTACCATGATTTCTGCTCCTTTTCCTGTACTGGTAAGAACGGGTAATAAGGCAATTAATGCCGTAGCTGTGGTCATAGCAGCCGGACGAACTCGTTTTAAACCAGCATATACTACTGCCTCGCGAATTTCTTTATTGGTTTTTGGATCTCTTTCTTCAAAGGTGTCGTGAATATAAGTTCCCATTAAAACACCATCATTGGTAGCAAGTCCAAATAAGGCAATAAACCCTACCCAAACGGCAATACTTAAATTAATAGAGTGCATTTGGAATAAATCCCTCATGTTAACCTCTCCTACATGGAAATTCATGAACCAAGGTTGTCCATATAACCACAATAGTATAAAACCACCAGCAAAGGCTACAAATACTCCAGAGAAATGGATAAGTGAGGCGGTGATTGTTCTAAATTGGAAATATAAAATAAGTAGAATAGCCAATAAACTCAGTGGAATTACAAAAAGTAAACGAGCCGAAGCTCTTTCTTGTTGTTCGTAATTTCCAGCAAAATCATAACTAACTCCTTTGGGAAGTACAATTTCTCCTTGATCGATTTTGTCTTGTAAAAATGCTCTAGCAGATTCTACTACCTCTACTTCACTTAAATTTTCTACCTTGTCAAAGATGATGTATCCAATTAAGAAAGTATCTTCACTTTGGATCATTTGAGCCCCTTTGGCATAAGTGATATCTACTAAATCTCCAAGTGGAACCTGAGCTCCTAATGGTGTAGGAATTAATAAATTAGCTAATGCCTCTGGAGAATCACGTAATTCTCTAGGGTATCGAACTCTAACAGGGAATCTTTCTCTGTCTTCTACCGTAGTGGTAATGGCCATTCCACCTATAGCCGATTCAATGATTTGTTGTAAATCAGCTACCATTACTCCGTATCTGGCCATGTTGGCTCTATTAAGGTGCATTTCAATATAAGGCGCTCCTACCGATCTGTCATAAAATACCGTTGAAGCCATAATAGAAGGAGCTTGTTTTAAAGCGCTTTCTAAAATTTTACCTCCCTTTTCAATACTTTGTAAATCTGGTCCAGAAATTTTCAGTCCCATCGGGGCTCTCATTCCTGTACTAAGCATTACCAACCTGGCTTCAATTGGCTGTAATTTTGGAGCAGAGGTAACCCCTGGAATATGAGATACATTAATGATCTCCTGCCAAATATCTTGGGCATTTTTAATATGAGGACGCCACTGTCTTAAAAACTTACCGTTTTTATCTAAAATCAAACTATCTCTATCTACAATTCTAAAGTTTTCTTTTGGATTGTAATAAGAGCCATCAATTAAAGCGAACTCTCCATGTTTGTTTACTAAAAATCGCTCTCTATGTCCATTTACATCTAGGATATATTCACTTCTGTAATTAATGGTGTTTTCGAACATTTGAGTAGGAGCAGGGTCTAAGGCCGAGTTAACTCTTCCCCATTTTCCAACTGTAAGTTCTACTTCAGGAATATTGGTAATACGCTTGTCTAAAGCTGCTATTAAATCCAAGTTTTGCTCTACACCTGTATGCGGCATAGTTGTAGGCATTAGTAAAAAAGAACCTTCGTTTAAAGCAGGCATGAATTCTTGACCGATACCCGGGAAGCTTTCCATACCTTTTTGCCATAAGGCACTTTGTTTTACTTCTTTATATCCAACCACTTGTAGGGTAGAGGATATAGGTTGGAATGTTTTTTCAAAACCAATCCAAATAAGCACTCCGAAAATAACGGTGAAAATTGGAATGGACATAAACTTCCATCTATTGTTTAATGCCCAGCGTAAAATAGCTTCGTAGTAAATAACAAGTAGCCATAACAATCCAAGAATAAGTCCAATTGCCATTACTACAAAAAAGAAGTTCAGACCCATGCTTTGCTCTGTCCCTAAAGGCAGCCAATGAATCGTTAAGTAATAAGTAGTGATAAATAGGGTTAAGGCTACATTGATGTAGTTAACTATTTTTTCACTATAATATCTAGGTGTTATTAAGTTATTTATACCAGCTAAAGTAATTACAAGGCTAATAAATTGTCCTGTGTAAATAGCTAAAAATACCCCAAGAACTATAAGGGCATAGTTGGCTAAGTTTCTTAATTTTTTGGTATTTAAACGAATAGAATAAATATAATAAGCTAAAGTAGGTAGGATGATTAATCCTAAGAATAAAGCCGATAATAAAGCAAAGGTTTTGGTGTAAGCTAAAGGCCTAAAAAGTTTTCCTTCTTGAGCCTGCATAGCAAATACTGGTAAAAAGGAAATAATAGTTGTTAGCATAGCAGTTGTTAATGCTCCAGAAACTTCTGAAACAGAACTAGCGATTAGATCAACGAATTTTTTCCCTTTTAAGACTACACCTTCTTCTTTGGCTTGGTCCATATGGCGCAAGATACTCTCCACAAAGACTACTCCTACATCAACCATTACACCAATGGCAATAGCAATACCTGATAGAGCAACTATATTGGCCTCAATACCCATGTATTTCATGATAATGAAGGTAGCCAATACTCCAATTGGAAGTATACTTGAGATAACAATAGAAGCCCTTAGGTTAAATACAAGTACAATAACTACAATAATACATATAAGAATCTCATGGGCTAGTGCTGTTTCTAAGGTACCAATGGTCTCTTGGATTAAGCCCGAACGATCATAGAAAGGGACAACTGTAACTTTGGAAATAGTTCCATCGGAAAGCGTTTTTTGTGGTAAACCGTTTTGAAGAAGTTCGATTTTTTGTTTAACATTATCGATCACCTGCATTGGGTTTGATCCATATCTAGCCACTACAACTCCTCCAACTGCATCAATACCTTCTTTATCTAGACCACCGCGACGGGTTGCTGGTCCAAGATTTACAAAGGCAATATCTTTAATTTTAATTGGTTTATCGTTAATTAGTGTGACTACTGCTTGTTCGATATCTTCAATATTTTTTATATACCCGAGCCCTCTTACTAAGTACTCCACTTTATTTATCTCGATGGTTTCTGCCCCAATATCCAAATTAGTTTTTTCAATGGCAGTCATTACATCTATAATAGAAATGTTGTAGGCCTTTAAGGCATCGGGATTAACTTCAATTTGGTATTCTTTGATATATCCTCCAATGGAAGCCACCTCGGCTACTCCTTGAGCAGAGGCTAGGGCATATTTCACTTGGAAATCTTGAATGGTACGTAGCTCATCTGGATCCCATCCTGGAGTTGGTTCACCAGTTTGAGGATCTCTACCCTCTAAAGTATACCAGTAGATTTGTCCAAGAGCTGTGGCATCTGGCCCTAAAGAAGGAGTTACATCCTTTGGTAGAGTCCCAGGAGGTAGAGAATTTAACTTCTCTAAAATTCTCGATCTACTCCAGTAAAACTCCACATCTTCTTCAAAAATGATATAAATAAAAGACATTCCAAACATGGAGCTACTACGGATAGTCTTAACTCCTGGAATACCAAGTAAAGATGTGGTTAGTGGATAAGTAATTTGTTCTTGAATATCTTTAGGAGATCTTCCCATCCACTCTGTGGCAACAATTTGTTGGTTATCTCCAATATCAGGTATGGCATCTACAGCTACTGGGTCACTTGGTAGAATACCGCCGTGCCAATTAAATGGAGCAGTGATAAGCCCCCAAACTAGGACTATAGCTAATATCAATAAGGTAATTACCCTATTGTTCAAAAAGTACTTAATGACTTTATTAAGCATGTTGTTTACATTTAAAAAATTGAATATGATTTTTCATATCTACGGTTTTTCTATAGGTGAAAATGTAAAGTTTAAGATAGGTGAAATGCCTGAGAATCCCCAAGACAATTCTCTTAAAAGTAACTGTAAAAACAAGGTTCTAAAGAATTGCTTTACAAATAAACACCAGTAAAAAAACAATAGAGTTTAAAAGGCAGATTTTTAAAGAGTAGTCTGCCAACATGGAACTAAAGCAAGAGGTAGGTTACTTTTACTAGAGGTTACTCAAAAAGGGGAGTATCTTCTAGTTAAAAGTAGTAGTTCCATTATAAAGTAGAAATCATATTCTATACACACATAGGTAATCTAAGCGGTCTATAGTATAGAACTTATAGCCGTTTTTACCTTGTGCACTAGGTGTATTAACAAGCGTGATTACGCTAGATGTATCGAGTAAATAATTGGAATTAAACCACTTACTTTTGATTAAATATTCTGCCTTTCTTTGAGTAGGAACATTTAAATTATGGGTTATAACTCTGTCCATTGTCGTGGAGGAAACTCTAGCTGAGCTCATACTCTGACAACATAAAGCTTCCATAGAGGAAGTTTCTGCAGTACTTGGACAACAAGTCATAGAGGTGTTTTGTGAACTACAAAATAACTCTACTTGCTTTTGTGTACTCCACTCCATAGCTGGCGCTGCTACTGTGATAACAGATAGTAAGCAAAGCAATATGGGTAGAATTCTTTTCACAAATAACCTTGTATAGGGTTTAATAAAACGATAAAAACAAAGATAGTATTAATTTGCTAAATAAAAACTCCTCTTAATAAGTAAAAGAAAAACTTTTAGAATCTTTAACATTTTAGGGTGTTTTTTACCACCTAATAGAAGTAAGTTATAAATACATAGTTTAAAGGTGAAGGAAAAGTTAATACCTAGATATTAGAAAAGCTTGATAATTATGTTATTAGCGTATTTTTCGATATTTTATGTATAAATAGGTTGTGAGGTAGGGTAATTTGCAATATTTTAGTTTTTCACTTATGTAATTATGAAGAATAAAGTATTGTTTTTTTTACCTTTTTTGATCCATTTTACCTCTTATGGACAAACTAATATATCCGTAGAACAAGATAGCCTGGGTAGTCCAACCATTTATGGGGCAATTAAAAAAGAATTGGGGATTCCAAATAAGCAGCAGTCCAAACTCATTCGGGTGTTTTTAGATTCAAAATACGAGAATGCTACAAAATTTAACGGCTCAGAATTAGAACAAAGCCAGTTTAAAGTAGTGCAATCCCGCGTTTTTGTACAAGGAGAATATAAAGATAAGCTTTCTTATGCTCTTCGTTATCGCTTAAACGAACCAGATGGTTCAAAAGCCTTAGAATTTGCTTTTTTGGATTATAAAATAAACTCCCATTGGAGTGTAAGTATGGGTAAGCTGTTTACAGCCTGGGGTTCCACGGAGCTTTCCTATAATAGCGCTGATTTATATATGTTTTCCAATATTATTAGCAATGCTGAATTATTTGCTCCAGGTTTTAGTGTGAGCTATGAATTTGATAATCAGCTCTTTAAACTTCAGTTTATTTCCCCGGGTAAACAGTATGTATCTCAGGCTCATAAAGATAAGGCTTATGCAGGTTTATTTCTTTGGGAAGGTTTACTTTTTAAAGAGCATTTAAAAACAAGATATGGATATGGTTTATTTCAGCATGATGCCAATAAATTCTATTCTTGGGTTACCTTAGGAAATCGTTTAACTATTAATAATTTTATGATGGAGCTAGATTGGATTTATGGAGCAAGTAATTTGGCCGATAAGCAATTGGATGACATGCTAGGGGATCATAAACTTAGTACTTATTATGTGAGAGATAATGTTACTATGCTTAGCTTTAAATATCGCTTAAACAAAGTAGTGCCTTATATAAAATTGATGTATAACTATCGCAAGGATTTACAAGTAGATACTTCCTATAGCTATAGTGGGGTATCTGCGGTGGTAGAATACTATCCTTTTTCAGATCCTACTCTAAAAGACTTCCGACTATTTGGGGGGTATAATTTTTATCAATACCATTTTAAAGATAAAGTCTTAAACAATAAAGACCAACATTTAATTGCTATAGGGCTAAGATGGATGGTCCCTTTATTTTAGTAGAATTGTAAAACTTTCTTTGGACCCTAGGCTTCATACCTTTAGCTTCTAAAATATTATCTAATTTTGAACAAATTTAAAGAGGCTCTTAGAATTTAGTCTAGGTGTTAGTAAATAAAGAGAATGGGAAAAATGGTAATGTTTTTTGGAATGTTAAGTATGTTAGCTGTCTTTGGTTGTAAAAAATCTATAGAAAATAATAAGCAAGTAGCTAGTGATTTAGCACCTATTTTAGTGGACAGCCCAAAGACACGAAATTGCAATTTTACGGATATAGATGGTAATGTTCTACAACTGAGATTTGATCCAATTAATAATTGGGTAGAAATAGCGGTGGACCAAAAATTTGTAATACTACCTTATATCGATAGCCAAGAATATGGAAGTTTTAAAGATGATGTGTACGAATTTATTAATGCAGGTGATGAAGTTCTATTATTAAAGGAAGATCAATTGATATTCATTGCTCCTTTTGGTAGGTAGTTTAGGCCTTTTGTTAGGCTAAAGTAAACAAGGCAGGTAAATAATTAGTTTTATCTTTACAACTTATCTTTTGTTTTTGCGTTAGATATAGAACAAGTAAAATTAAAAATAAGCCAATGCACACTATTTCTTTTAGAAGTATCCTTTTTGTTTGTTTAGCCATGTTTCTGTCTTTGAGTCTAGAAGCTAAGGGGAAGCCCAGTTTAAAGCTAGCCGATAAATATTATAAAAAAGGAGAATATGATAAAGCAGCTAAGGAGTATAAGCGATTAGAAAGGGGTATTCGTACCGATAACTATATTTATTTACAATTAGCCGATTGTTATGATCGTTTAACAAGAGATATCGAAGCCTCTAAATACTATGGAAAGGCCATTTATAAGGATCCTTCTGTATCGCCAGAGATTTATTATAAATACGCCAAAATCTTACAGAAAACCGGTAGGTACGAGGTAGCTAGAGACATGATGGATGATTTCTCGGCTATGGTTCCAACGGACTCCAGAAGTAGAGACTTTTTGCAAAATCCAGATGCTTATTACGATTTGTATAAGCTAAAGCAAAGGTTTATGTTCAGTGAAATTGGTTTCAATGATAGACAAACCCAAGATTATGGAGCTTTTTTAAATAAAAATGACACCCTTTACTTTGTATCTAATCGTACAAAACACGAAAAGAAAATTCCTCGAAAACTCTTTGAGGTGCGTACTCCTTTGAAAAGAGAGCCAAACTTTGATTTGTATATGGCTCAGTATAAACAAGCCGATGAGCCGATTTTTATTGCTACTCGTTTAAAAGGAAAAATCAATAAACGATTTAATGATGGTACACTAACCCAAGGGGTATTACCTAATACGGTTATTTTTACCTCTGAGAGCTTTAGGTATAGGAAATTTAGAAAAATACCGGTGGTTAAAAAAAGAGATCAAATCAATAATCTCTTTACAGCCACTTTAAAGAAAACCAAGTTTAGAAAGATTAAAAAACTTCCCTTTACCAAAGGGGAATATACCTATCAAAATCCTGCTATTACTCCGGATTCTACCTATTTATACTTTGCCTCTAATATGCCAGGTAGTTTTGGAGAATTGGATATTTGGAGAGTTGAAATTTTAGAAGATGGTTTGGAGTATGGAGAACCAGAAAACTTGGGACCTATAGTGAATTCAGGGACTAAAAATGATTTTCCTTTTATTAGTGAAGACAATATACTTTATTTTGCTTCCGATAGATGGGGAGGTTATGGAGGATTAGATGTATATAGTTACGATCTGAAAAACCCTACACAAAAGCCGGTTAATCTAGGGGCGCCATTAAATACTCCTAGGGATGATTATGCCTTTAGTTTTTATCCTCAAAAGCATATAGGCTTTGTCTCTACTAACCGCATTGGTAGGACTGATATTTATAAGGTGAAACAGGTATGTGCTGTGGATGTGGAGATAGTGGTGAAAAATAAAACCCATGGGCACCATATAAGCGGAGCTAAAGTGCAGTTTACCAATGATGTTAGACAGCCTCTTCCAGCCATTTTTACTGGAAGAAAAGGAAGTGTTTCTTTACCTTTGAATTGTTTGACTGATTTTGACCTAGAGGTATCCCATGAAGATTTTTTAAATGAAAAACAGGTGGTTAAACTTCAAAGAGAACAAGAAAAAATTCAAATAGTAGTGGAACTTGTGCCTTTAGAGGATTTGGTAATACAGGATAGTCATATTGAACTTGCTGATATTAATTTTGCTTTCGATCAAAAGGAAATTACCGAGCAAAGTAAACCAGAGCTAAATAAATTAGTACAGGTAATGAAGCGTTATCCAACTATGCGTATACAGGTTGACTCTCATACTGATAGTAAAGGTAAAGCCGAGTATAACTTAGCCTTATCCGAACAAAGAGCTAAAGCTACTGTAGAGTATCTGATTTCTCAGGGTGTTTCACCAGATAGATTAGAATACAAAGGGTATGGTTCTAGCCGAACAAAAGTAGATTGTGATCCGTGTAGTGAACTTGAAGATGCAATTAATAGACGAAGTGAGTTTATTATTCTTAGTCGATAATTCAACTACTTCTACATAGAAAATATATAAAAAGCCCCAAAATCAATATAGGTTTAGTTGATTTTGGGGCTTTTGTTTTCTTAAATACTTATTTAAATATAATATGGTTTTGAAAAGATATTGTAGCTATTTTAGTAAGTGAATTTTGCTAACATTAAAATAATCGCATCATCTTTATACAGATTAAGGGTTTGATCTGCTACATCGAAAAGATAGCTTTGGTGATTTAAAATCTCCAAGGTGCTTTGTAGAAGCTTGCTCTTTGGTGAAAGCAAAGAATCCGAGTGGTTTTCTATTTTTGAAAAGTGAACAGTGTTGGTAGGAAAATCAAAATAATACCTTAGAAAAAAGTGATTTTCTTTATCCTTAACACTAACTAAGTTTTGGTTTGGGTCAAAGAATAGTTCTACCATTTGATTAGATAACCCCAGGTTTTCTTGGTGGATTTGTATTACTTTCCATTGGTGTTTGATGATATAGCTATACAGTCCTTGTTGTTTGACTTTATCTAGAGCTATAGATTTTTGACTTACTTTATTTTTATATAGGAAAGTAGTAGTGTCTATGGTGGTAAAGACTAGGTTTTGTTGGTTAAACAAACTTCTTAGTGCTTTTTTGTTTTTTCGAGATAATGAACTGTTTTTAAATACTTGGAAATCTATTTTTCCTGTACTGATTTGTAGTAGGTTATTTTGCTTTTTTAGGGTTTTAAAAGGTACCTTAAAAAAGGTAGTAGATGTATTACCTTCTATGGTTTGATCCTTGGGAGATAGCTTAAAATACACTCCTTGTTTAGTGGATTCTTTTTGAAGGTTAAAAAAGTAAGACAAGTCAGGATCGATCCCATTTTGAGCGAAGGTTAAAAGGCTAGAGAATAATACAAAAATTAGAAGGTAGCTTTTATGCATCATAAGAAATAAATTAAACTTTTAAAGTAGTTGTGGGGTAAAGGTACCTATAATTATTGGCTTTCTTTTAAGTGAGACGTGAAATTTATAATAGGGTTCAAGATCAGACAAGGGCTATTGAGTTATCAATTAGTAGGTTAGTTGTAAAGGCTATCTTTAAATAGGGCCTTAGTACTTTGGCAAATATAAAATTTACATTTTGTTTGGGCTTAAATTAGTACAGAACAATATTTAATTGTAATTTTACCACCCAAACACAACTCTTTTTTATATGAATCCAAAAGTATTACTTACTTCAAAAGAGATTGACATTATTCTTCATCGTTTGGCATGTCAGTTAGTGGAAAATCACCTTGATTTTTCTGAAACACTTCTTATTGGTATTCAGCCACGTGGCCGATTCTTAGCTGAGCGTATTAAGCATATTTTAGAAAATGAATACCATATTCCTTCTATTGCTTTAGGTTTTTTAGATATTACATTTTTTAGAGATGATTTTAGAAGAAATCAAAAACCTCTTGAAGCCAATAAAACACAAATCGATTTTCTTGTAGAAGATAAAAATGTTGTCTTTATTGATGACGTTCTTTTTACAGGGCGCAGCATTCGCGCAGCATTAACTGCTATTCAATCTTTTGGACGTCCTAAAGAAATTGAACTTTTAGTATTAATTGACCGTAGATTTTCTAGGAATTTACCTATACAGCCTGACTATAGAGGTCGTCAAGTAGATGCCATCAATAATGAATCGGTAAGGGTGCAATGGTCAGAGCAAGGCAAAGAGGACTGTGTGTTTTTAGCCTCACAAGAAAACCAAAATATTTAAAAATAGGAAATCCAAATCAAGAATGAAGGAACTAAGTGTAAATCATCTTTTAGGTATAAAGTATATCAATGAAAACGATATTAATCTAATTTTTGAAACAGCAGATCATTTCAAGGAAGTTATCAATCGCCCGATTAAAAAAGTACCTTCTTTAAGAGATATTACCATTGCCAATATCTTCTTTGAGAACTCCACACGAACAAAATTATCTTTTGAGTTAGCACAAAAAAGATTGTCTGCCGATGTAATAAGCTTTTCAGCAGCCCAAAGTTCTGTGAAAAAAGGAGAAACCTTAATTGATACGGTGAATAATATTTTGGCCATGAAGGTGGATATGGTTGTTATGCGCCATAGTAATCCTGGAGCGGCGTATTTTTTATCCAAAAATGTTAACGCAAGTATCATAAACGCAGGAGATGGTGCCCATGAGCACCCAACTCAAGCTTTACTAGATAGTTATTCTATTAGAGAGCAATTAGGGGATGTGGCAGGTAAAAAAGTAGTTATTGTAGGGGATATTCTACACTCTAGGGTGGCATTATCTAATATTTTTGCTTTGCAAAAACAAGGAGCACAGGTAATGGTATGTGGACCAAAAACGTTGATTCCAAGGTATATTGCTGAGCTAGGAGTAAAAGTAGAATCGGATTTACGCAAGGCACTAAATTGGTGTGATGCTGCAAATATGTTAAGGGTACAGAACGAACGTTTGGATTATAGTTATTTTCCATCCACTAGAGAGTATTCTCAACAATATGGATTAACTAAAGAAATTTTAGATTCTTTAGATAAGAAAATAATGGTAATGCACCCAGGACCAATTAATCGTGGGGTAGAGATTACCTCTGAGGTTGCTGATAGTGATCAAGCTGTTATTTTAGATCAGGTTGAAAATGGGGTTGCTATTCGAATGGCTGTTACCTATTTATTAGCCTCTAAAATAAAATAATTAAAGTTCAGCCCATAAAAAGGCATTTAAAAAGGTATAGTATGAAAATTAAGGAGAAAGGACACAGCGCAATTCTTGTTAATAATCAGGCGGATATTGCCGATTTTATTCAAAAGATCAAAGATCAATATAAAGTTAGTTTAGCCCACAAGAATATTATTGTGGACTTGACTAATCATGCCAATGATATTGTAGAATCCGATTTGTTGTTATTTGAGCAATTAGCTCTAGAGCATGTCAATACTGCTAAAAAATCTTTTGTTATTGTTATTCCAGATGTGGATTTTAATGACTTTGACCAGGAGTTAGTTGTAGTGCCTACTTTATTAGAGGCTGGAGATATTATTGATATGGATGAGATCCAAAGAGAATTAGGATTTTAAAATAATTATACCAAAAAAGGCTTAAGAAATTAAGCCTTTTTCTTTTTGTTATCTTAGGGTCTTTTTTGTACATTACAAGTGTAATTACAAAAAAACTAATAAATTGAAGCTTACCATATTAGGCTGTTATGCGGCTACACCTAGGTCTATTACTAATCCCACTTCTCAGGTTTTAGAAATTGCCAATGAGATGTTCCTTATCGATGCAGGAGAAGGTACCCAAGTACAATTGAGGCGTCGTAAGATAAAATTTCAGCGTATTAATCGTATTTTCATTTCCCATTTACACGGAGACCACTTCTTTGGTCTAATAGGACTTATCTCTACTTTTTCTTTATTAAATCGCCAAAATGACCTTCATGTGTATGGTCCTAAGGGGATTAAGGAAGTAATCCTATTGCAATTGCGCTTATCGAATTCTTTTACAAGTTATAAACTGTTTTTTCACGAACTCACTAGTAAGGAGTCCGAGGTTATTTATCAAGATGATAAAGTAAAAGTAACTACTATTCCTTTAGATCATAGGGTTTATACCAATGGGTTTTTATTTGAAGAAAGCAAGCAAGAAAGAAAATTGCGCTTAGGTGCTATTATGGACTACGGCATAGAAAAGTGTTATTACCAGAAAATAAAAGATGGATCTGATATTACCCTAGATTCTGGAGAAGTTATCTCGAATAAGGAATTAACCTATGATCCTGAAAAAGGGCAGAGTTATGCTTTTTGTTCGGATACAAAATACTCAGAGAGTATTGTTCCTATTATAAAAGGAGTAGATGTATTGTATCATGAGAGTACTTTTTTGGATTCTGAATCTCATTATACGGAACATACCAAGCATAGCACGGCCAAAGAAGCAGCCGCTATTGCAAAATTAGCAGGATGTAAAACATTAGTTTTAGGTCATTACTCTACTCGTTATTCCGACATCACTTTATTTAAAAAGCAAGCCGAAACGGTTTTTGACGGAAAAATTTTGAATGGGGATGATGGCGCTATTTTTAATCTATAATTTTATTGCCCATGAAAGATTTAAGCAATTATAGACAAGTTTATGATAAGGATATTCTAAGTGAAAGTCTAGCTCATAAAGATGCTTTGATGCAATTTAGAAAATGGTTTGTAGAAGTGGAGCAAAGCCATTTGGAAAGAGAAGTTAATGCTATGCATGTAAGTAGCATTGGATTAGATGGATTTCCAAAAACAAGAGTAGTACTTTTAAAAAGCTATGATGAAAATGGCTTTGTGTTTTATACCAATTACGAATCGGAAAAATCCAAAGCAATATTGGCCAACCCTCACGTTTGTTTATCGTTTTTTTGGCCAGGTATGGAAAGACAGGTCATTATCAAAGGTTTAGCAAAAAAGGTAAGTGCAAGCCAAAGTGATAATTACTTTGACTCTCGTCCACATGGATCTAAACTAGGGGCTATCGCTTCTAATCAAAGCCAGGTCATAGAGAGTTATAAGGTATTGGAAGATAGGCTAAAGCAGCTAGAACAAGAGAATCCTCAGGATATTAAAAGGCCTGATTTTTGGGGTGGATTTTGTGTAGAACCTATTTCTATAGAATTCTGGCAAGGTAGACCAAATAGACTGCACGATAGATTGCGTTATCGCCTAAGTGAAGATAAGCTAGATTGGATTGTTGAGCGTTTAGCTCCTTAAAAAATGCTAAGATGAATAAAATAGTTAAAATTATATATGTTGTTATTGCTATTGTTTTTATGATTTGGGCTTTAACCCAACAAGCAAATGGCAATGCTCAAATATGGGTGCAGGTAGTAGCTGTGGTGTTGTTTTTTGGTCTAATGGCTAGACTTATGAGCAAAACTCCTACTAATTCCAATGCGCAAATGCAAAATCCAGCCGAACGTGAATTCGATGCAGGTATTAAAGAAAACCTTATGGATAACGCCCAGGAAGAAGAACCACAAAAAACAGAAGATCATGCTAAAAAAAGGAGATAAAGTACTTGTTTTAGATGAAGATCAACAAGGGGTAGTTCAAAAGATAGAAGCAGATAAAGTTACTATAGAAACCCCAGAGGGATTTTTATTATTTTACCAACCTAAGGAGCTGCTAAAGGTAGAAAACCAGGAGGATAAAATTATCGAAAAAGCTAGTACTAGGGGATCTATTGCTGCCTCTCAGGAGCAAAAGGTAGGTCCTGTAAAACGCAGTTTTGTCAAAGAAAAACGCTCAAAGAATAAAGATTTTATTATGGAGGCTGACCTGCATATTGAGAAGCTAACCAAAAATCATGCTCGCATGGAAAAATACGATATGCTAATCTTACAATTAGATACCGCTAGGGGACAATTGGAATGGGCTATAGCTAATCGAATCCCACGCATTGTATTTATCCACGGAGTAGGAGAAGGGGTTTTAAAAACCGAATTAGAGTATTTGTTTTCGCGTTATCCCGAAGTGGTAGCTGAGGATGCTAATTACCAAAAATATGGCCTAGGTGCCACTCAAATCTACATTAAGCAAAATGTAAGATAAATAGAAAAGGTTTGTATGGTAAAATGCCATACAAACCTTTTTTATTTAGTCCTCTTGTGCCAAGAAAAATTTCATTGACTTTTTAGGATATTGTTCTCTACTTTTAGCGCTAGGATTTGCAATAAGGGTTTTAATACTTACTTTATCTCCTAGTTGAAAGGTACTTTCTACATATTGATAATCCAATAAATATGGTCCGCAAAAGTAATTTCCTTGGGCATCTTTTTCAATTATTCCTTGATAGATACCTTTTTTGGTTTCTTTAGACATTATAAACAAATTTATGGCTCAAAGATACAACATACATTGGGATTAGCTTAAAAAATTATACCAAGAATATAATGGGAGAATTTTAAGCCAAAAAAAGCAGCAAGAAATATTCCTTACTGCTTTTATTGGTTTTAATAGGTTTGCTTAAATAGCTGCTTCTACTATTTTAGCGAAATCCTCTGCAATTAATGCTGCTCCACCAACTAGACCACCGTCTACATCTGGTTGAGCGAAAATTTCTTTAGCATTAGAAGCCTTAACGCTTCCACCATATAATATGCGAGTAGCTTGGGCTACTTTTTTATCGTATTTACGCTCGATTTCTTCGCGAATAAATTTGTGCATTTCTTGTGCTTGCTCATTAGTTGCTGTTTGGCCTGTACCAATTGCCCAAACAGGTTCATAAGCTACGATGATATGCTCAAATTCAGAGGCAGATAAATGGAATAAACCATCTGTTAATTGAGCGAAAATCACATTGAAGTGTTGTTTTGCTTCTCTGTGTTTTAATTCTTCACCAATACAGAAAATCACTTTCATTCCATGTCTTAAAGCTGTATCCACTTTAGCACGTAAATCAGCGCTAGTTTCATGGAAGTAAATTCTTCTTTCAGAATGTCCTAGAATAACGGTTTTTACTCCAACACTTGTTAGCATCTGTGCAGAAATTTCTCCTGTAAATGCTCCACCTTCTGCTTGGTGCATATTTTGAGCAGAAACCTTTACTTGTTTACCTTCTAATAAAGTGGTTGCACATTGTAAGTTGGTAAAAGATGGTGCTACAATTACTTCAACTTTATCACTTGAAGGTAGCATTGGTACTAATTCATCTAAAAACTTTTTTGTTTCTGGATAGGTTTTATGCATTTTCCAGTTTCCAGCAACGATTGACTTTCTCATATTAGTTTAATTTCGTTAAAATTTCTTTGATTTGCTCAAAATTCTTCTCTGTTGCGTTATATAAAGCAATGTTAGAAGCTTTATCTATTACAATATAACGTGGAATCCAATTTAAATCAATTGCCGCTCCAAATTCTCCTCTCATTCCTTTAGGGTCAAGTAAGAAGTAATGTTCTCCTTTTAATTGGTATTTCTCCACGGCCTCTTGCCATTTTTCTACTGTCTTATCTAAAGATAGGTAGATATAAGTGGTAGAAGGGAATTGTTGTTTAATTTGGTTTGCTCCATCGATAGCTGTAATACAATCGGGACACCATGAAGCCCAAATATCAATTAAAGCCGGTTTACCCTTAGCTTTATCTAAAATATCTTTAAGAGTTACTGTATGTCCATCCATAGTTTGGAAGGCAGTATTTAAAACCTCAGCAGAAAATGCCGTGGGATCTTCTTTAGGTGTCTCTTGGGTATCTTTCCCTATATCTAGGGTAGAAGACTCCTGAAATGTCTGGGTTTCTACTTGTTCTGCTTTTTCTTTACAAGCGGTAAAGCTTAGAGCTACAAGAGCTAGAGAAAAGAATACTTTTTTCATATGATTATTTATTATTAATTCAATTTAATTCGTGGATCTAAATAAGCGTAGATCAAATCTACCAAAATAGTTACTAGTATAAAACTAGTTGCTATTAGTAATACGGCTCCCATAATAACGGGCAAGTCTAAGGTGTTTAATGCCTCGACAATTTGTTTCCCTAATCCATTCCAACCAAATATATACTCCACGAAAACTGCTCCAGCTAACATAGAAGCAAACCAGCCTGATAAAGCAGTAACTACTGGATTTAAGGCGTTTTTTAAACCATGGGATCTAATAATTGCCCAAAGAGGTAAGCCTTTTGCCTTAGCTGTTGTAATATAGTCTTGGTTAAATACCTCTAAAAGAGAACTTCTCATAAGCTGGCACACCACGGCTAATGGTCTAATCCCAAGAACTATACTTGGTAAGATACAATTCTTTAAAGCCATGTATTCCCCTTGTCCAAAGTCATCTACTTCGTAAAGGCTACCGCTCATGGGAAGATTGGTATAATCGTGTAATAAGTAACCAAAAATCCAAGCAAATAATATGGCGCTAAAAAACGAGGGTATACTCATTCCAAAGGTACTTATAAGGGATATAGCCTTGTCAATCCAAGTGTTTACCCATACAAAACTTATAATCCCAAGAAGCATTCCTACTACTAGGGCTATACTAATGGCTATAAAGGCAAGCAGCACAGTATTGGGTAATGTTTCCCATAGTATTTCACTTACTTTTTTATCCCTTTTTTGAAAACTCTCTCTTAAATAAGGTAATTTAATAAGCACCTGGTGGTCTTTATATTTAAAAAAAGTAAAGCCTTTGTATTGCCCCTTGTCATAGGAGTAATCCTCTGGGTTAGTACTATGTAAGGAGATAAAGGATAGGTCGTTAAGATAAAGAGCGTATTGTTTTTCTAGACTTTTATCAAAGCCAAATTTCTTATTAATTAAGGCTATTTGCTGGGCAGATTCATTTTGATCTAACATCATCCTAGCTGGATCACCTGGTAGGATATGAAATAAAAAAAACACCACACTTACTACTCCAAATAAAGTAGCGATACCATAGCCTAATTTTTTTAGAAAGTAACCAATCAAAATACTATAAGTTTAATTGGTCTATATCATTGTAATGACTTTTTTGAGTAATGACTCCTTTTTCTAAAAGGACGATACTTGGGTTAGAACGTTCAATTGTTTTTAAAGTTGTTCCATCACACGTATAATATTCAAAAGGCAAATCATATAATTCAATGTTTTGGTCAGATAGCTCACTATCTGAAGCCGTCAGTCCAATTACTTTATAACCATTGACGATAGCTTTATTAGCAAAGTCTTTCATTTTTTGCATACCTTGCTTTTCTGCTCTTTGCAAATCGTAAGTGATAATTAAAGCAAGCTTCTGCTCTTGCATCATATCATAAGTATAATCAAAACCATCCTTATCCATTGTAAAATCATGGATTGGTGGTATGTATCCTTGTTGGATTAGTTTGTCGGTTCTTCTAATAAAAGTTGCTCCACTTGGAATTTGACTAAGTTCTTTATCGCTAAAGGCAGTTTCTTTTCCATCTACTAAATAGTAGAAGGTCATCTCAAATTTGCTTAGGGGTGCATCTTCTGGTACTTCCATATTCTCTAGAATATCCGTACCTACTTTGTATACTCTAAAGTCTTTCAAAGGCAAATGGTTTAATACCCAATATCCCATAAAGCCACACCCAAGTAAACTAACTAACATAATTAGAAAACGCTTCTTAGCTGTAAATAGTTTGCTTACTACTTTTTCATTGAAAAACACAAAAAGGATTAAAATTAGTAAAACGATGTCTTTAGTGAAACTTTGCCATGGAGTAAGGCTAATGGCATCTCCGAAACATCCACAGTCAGTTACTTTATTAAAATAGGCCGAGTAAAAAGTTAAAAAGCTAAAGAATACAATCATGGCTAAAAGTAGCCAAAGGGTAAGCTTACGCATAAAGCCAATAAGCAGTGCTACCCCTAATAGTACTTCAGCAATTACTACAATTAGTGCAATATCTAAGGCATACGGATAGAGTGATGGTAAATCTAGCACACCAGCAGAGAAATACTCTTCCAGTTTAAAAGAAAAACCAACAGGGTCGTTTAATTTAATTAAACCAGAGATTATAAATAGGATTCCAACAAAAAATTGGGATAGTTTTGCAATGATTTTCATTTCATTAAAGGCTTAAGGTATAAATAGGATTGTTTAGTTTTTATTCTCTAAGTGTATCATAGCAAATACAGCATAGTTAATCATATCTTGGTAATTGGCATCAACCCCTTCAGAGGCGATTGTTTTACCTTTGTTATCTTCTATTTGTTTTACTCTTAGAAGTTTTTGTATGATTAAGTCCGTTAGAGAACTAACCCTTAAATCCCTCCAAGCCTCTCCGTAATCATGGTTTTTGTCTTCCATTAACTCTTTGGTAAGTTTTACCTTTTGATCATACAAATTAGTGGCTTGTTCTACAGTTAAATCAGGTTGTTTAACTTGAGGTAAATCCAGGTTAATCAAAGCCATTATACAGTAGTTGATAATACCGATGAATTCAGATTCCTGATTTTCTTGTATCTTTTGCACTTCGTTCTCTTGTATGCTTCGTATGCGTTGAGCTTTTATATAAATTTGATCCGTTAAAGAGCTAAGGCGTAAAACGCGCCAAGCGCAACCATAATCTTTCATTTTGCGTAAGTATAAATCTCTACAAAGTGCAATTACTTGATCATATTGGGTAGAAGTAGTGTTCATTTGAATTATATTTGTCTTATATTTTTTCAAAAATACTAATAAAACTAGCCCTTTGAAAGGCTAAAATAGTTTTTGAAATTGCTTTATTAGATAAATGTACAAAAAAACTAACGTATAACACACAATGACAATAAATTGTAAGGGAGAATTAATTGATTTATGTGATCCAAAAATAATGGGAATTTTAAATATTACTCCCAATTCTTTTTTTGATGGTGGAAAATACAAATCCGACAAGGACTTTTTAGCCCAAGGGGAGTTAATGCTAGAGCAGGGGGCAGATTTTTTAGACCTTGGAGCTTATTCTAGCAAACCAAGTGCAGATTTTGTAGCTCAAGACCAAGAATTAGCTAGAATTATTCCAGTTGTAGAATTATTGGTAAAAGAATTTCCACAGGTAAAAATCTCCATAGATACCTTTAGAGGGGAAGTAGCTAGGCAAAGTATTTTAGCTGGAGCTTGTATGGTTAATGATATTTCAGGGGGGAAATTAGACCCTACCATGTTAGAGATAGTAGGCCAATTGCAAGTACCTTATATCTTGATGCATATGAAGGGAAATCCCCAAACTATGCAGTCCTTGGCTGAGTACCAAAATATCACAAAAGAAGTGATTACTTACTTTTCCAAGCAAGTGGCTCTAGCTAGAGAAAAAGGGATAAACGATATTATTATCGATCCAGGTTTTGGATTCGCAAAGACCTTGGAACAAAATTATGAATTAATGCAATATATGGAGCTGTTACATGCTTTAGATTTGCCTATTTTGGTTGGTATTTCTAGAAAGTCCATGATATATAAATTATTGGAAACCACTGCGGAATTTGCTTTAAATGGAACAACCGTACTAAATACTATTGCCTTGCAAAAGGGGGTGTCTATTTTAAGGGTACACGATGTTTTACAAGCAGTGGAAACCAAAAAAATCTATAACGCTTTAACGAGATGAAAAAAATAAGTTTTTTACTTTTAAGTTTGGTTTTACTTAGTAGTTGTAATAGAAAACAACTGGAATTAACCAGAGCTAGCTATACTAATACGGAATTTGTAGAGAATCATTCACCTGTATATTTTGAAATGGATCAAGAGGGGAAAATGATTGTAAATCAAGATAATCGTATTGCGAATACCAATTATATTGTATCGGTGCAAAGAGATTTGAATCTTTTGGAGGTAGCCCAGGAGGTAATGAATATTAAACAAAGGAAATACGATGAGAAAAGCAATATGCATAGTGATCAACTAGAGGTGTTTTATAGCTATGTGGATACTTTAAATAAAAGGTTGGCTTTTTTACCAAGTAAAGAGGTTGACTTTGGCTTTGAAGGACCTTCGTCTTTAGAGAATTTAGTCTTTGTAAAAAATAAGGATACAGTATTAATCCAAGGTTATAGTTTTGGCTACGCAGATTGGTTAGATCATTTACCACAAAGCGACTCATTACAATTAGGCTTTGCTAAAGACTTGGATTTTGAAACCTATTTACAAACTAGAATTCTTTTGAATCAACAGCAAAAACAGGGTCAGTTCAACCCTGTAGATTTAGTATATTAAGCCTTATGGCCAAATTATTGATGGTGGTAGGGTTCATTCTTTAAGATAGTAAAGCCTCTATAGATCTGCTCAATAACAAATAAACGAATCATTTGATGGGAAAATGTCATTTTTGAAAAAGATATTTTCCCTTTACTTGCTTGGTACAACTCTTGGGAAAAACCATAAGGACCACCAATGACAAAAACCAAGGTTTTTATTCCCGCATTCATTCTTTTCTGAAGTTCTTCAGAGAAGCCTACACTGGTAAATTCTTTACCGTTTTCATCCAATAAAACTAAATAATCACTTGGAGTTATTTTAGAAAGAATAAGTTCTCCTTCTTTTTGTTTTTGCTGATCCTGGGATAAATTTTTAGCATTTTTTATGTCTGGGATTATTTCTAGCTCAAACTTAATATAAAAGTTTAATCGCTTAATATAATCTTCCATCAACACAAGTAGAGATTTATTATCTGTCTTACCTACAGCTATTAACTTTATATTCATGGGTGTTTTTTTGCAAAAATAGAAGTTTACTAGGCTTGAGACAAATTTTTAAAATAAAATTGTAATTGGTTTTTTCCCGATTTACTTGGTCTTTTAAGTTTTATTTCGTTAAGGTTAACAAAAAATATACTTAAATTTTTTATATATTGCTGACCTTAATAAAAAACATACATGAATAAATTAGTTATTGCAGCAATTATGGTTTGCGCGGGAGTTTTACACACTTTTGCTCAAAAACCATTAGAGTTTAAAAACGGGCTTGTTGTTGCGGCCCATCCTCTAGCAAGTAAAGTAGGAGTTGATATTCTAAAAAAGGGAGGTAATGCAGCTGATGCAGCTGTAGCAGTAGAATTAGCTCTTGCAGTGGTTTATCCCAATGCCGGTAACATCGGTGGTGGTGGTTTTATCATTTACCGTTCTTCTGATGGTCAAGTACAAAGTTTAGATTATAGAGAAAAAGCGCCAATGCAAGCCAGAGAAAATATGTATTGGGGTGCAGATGGTAATGCATTAACGGAATTGAGTATAAATGGAAGTTTATCGGTAGGAGTTCCTGGGACAGTTGCAGGGATGGAAGAGCTACATAAACGCTATGGATCTTTACCCTGGAAGGATGTAGTTCAACCAGCTGTGGATTTGGCTCAAAATGGATTTGCAATTACAGAACAGCAAGCAGGGGAATTAACTAAGCATGCAAAAGATTTTGAAAAATATAGCAGTCAAAGTAATGTGTTTAGTCAGAATAAAACTTGGCAAAATCAAGATATTTTAGTGCAAGAGGATTTAGCTAAGACTCTAAAGCTTATACAACAAAATGGTAGGGACGGTTTTTATAAAGGCCAAACAGCCGATTTAATCGTGCAGGAAATGCAAAGAGGTAATGGGATGATTACCAAAGAAGATCTAGAAAACTACCAAGCTATTTGGCGAGAGCCTGTAACTGGATGGTATAAGGATTATAAAATTATTTCTATGCCGCCTCCAAGTAGTGGTGGAATTGCTTTACTTTCTTTGTTTCAAGCAGTACAACAGTACCCTCTTTCTAAGTGGGGCTTCCAGAGCTTAAATACCGTTCAAGTGATGGTAGAGGCAGAAAGAAGAGTCTATGCCGATAGAGCCCAATATTTGGGAGATCCTGACTTTGTTAAAATACCAGTACAAGAATTATTAGATCCTCTTTATATTAAAAGTAGAATGGCAAACGTGGATTTATCCAAAGCTACTCCAAGTTCAGAGGTTAATCCAGGTGTTTTTCCAGGATTTGAAAGTGAAGAAACAACCCATTATTGTATAGTGGATAAATGGGGTAATGCTATATCGGCTACTACTACTTTAAATGGATCTTATGGATCTCATGTAGTTGTAGGTGGTGCAGGTTTTATTTTAAACAATGAAATGGATGACTTTTCCATTAAACCTGGAGTTCCTAATATGTATGGCTTAGTTGGCGGTAAAGCAAATGCTATTGAGCCTGGTAAGAGAATGCTTAGTTCAATGTCTCCAACTATTATTGAGAAAGAAGGCCAGTTATACATGGTAGTTGGTACCCCTGGGGGATCCACTATTATAACTTCTGTTTTCCAAACTATTTTAAATGTTGTGGATTTTGGGATGAATATGCAACAAGCTGTTAGTGCACCTCGTTTCCATCATCAGTGGTTGCCTGATCAAATCGATGTGGAGCAAAATGCTATTTCACAAAAAGTAAGGCAGCAATTAGAGGACAAAGGTTATAAGTTATCACCTAGAAAAAATTATGGTAGAGTAGAAGGAATTCTTGTAAACCCAAACAAAACTTACCAAGGAGGAGCGGACCCAAGAGGGGATGATACTGTTTCAGGATATTAGAAAAACAATAAATTGTAAAGTTTATGGCCCCTTCCTTTTGGTAGGGGCCATAAATTTTATTCTACCTAAGGCCATGGAATATATTATCTTATAATGTATAGTAGTACTGGGAGTTTGTACTATTTTGAAAAGAATTAAATTATGCGTAAAGAACTGTTTTTAATTTGTTTATTTATTAGTACCATTTATTGGTCTGTCTCAAAATAAAGAAAAATCCTTTTTTGGGGGACAAATAGCAATATTTGAAGCTCGAGTATATAATGAGTTTGCTTTGTCTTGTAGTTTTTCCTTTCAATCAAGTGTAGCTTTATTAGCAGGAGTTGATAATTCAGATTTTTATGTTTCTAGTAAAGTACAGATAAGTTCTAAATGGAATTATAATCTAAATAAAAGAAGATATGACAATCTAAATACAAAATATAACTCCTCTAACTGTGTATCTTTAAATATGTCCTATACTCCAAACTGGGCTATCATATCGGACTATAAACACAGAGATATAGAAAAGATCTCGATTATCCCAACCTTTGGGGTCAAACGCAACTTTAATAAACATATGAATTATGAACTATTCATTGGTATGGGCTATGAGCATTACCTAAACACTAAGACGGTTAATTCAGAAGGTACTAAAATGGCAATAAGTATTGGCGCTTTAATTAGATTTGATTTTTAAGTCTATTTAGAACAAAAGACGAATCGCTATTGCTGTTATGAATAAGGCATAGGAGCTTTTTTTTTGTTTATTAGCCTAATGTCTGCTGAATCAAAAAAAAATAACGCTTATAAAGAGTATTAATACTCTTTATAAGCGTTATTTTTTTCATGCTTTTTCTTTGGCTTGCAAGAAAGTATACTTCTTTAAAAACACGCCCTTTATTTTTTAGTAAAACTCTCCTAATTCGATGATAGGTTTTACAAAGGAATATTTCTCATATTGGTCTTTGTTGAAAACTATATTGACAAGAGAAATTTGGTATTTTAACTGTCTTTCACCTTCAATGGGTTGTGTCCAAGAGGCGCTAATATGAATTTCTCCACCACTAGCTTTCCACAGTTCTACTAAAGTATTAATAGTAGCAGTAGAATCTCCGGGAATATCTCCAGGGTTTTCACATACTTGGTTTAAGCTAATACCAGTTCTTTGGTATTGTTTAAAACTTAGTTTTCTTTGATCGTCAATTTTAAGTATAAGTGGACTAGAGGTAGCATCTAAAGGTAGGTCTTCTCTAGTTAAATCCATTAAAAGAGCTTCTTTATTGTTTAAAGCAAAGAATTGATCTTGGCAAGAATAATTTGCAAAAACTGGTCTTTGATCTTTATTGGTAAAAGAAAAGTCTAAAATTCTACTTTGGTAATTGTTAGTACCAAAGAACATTTTATCGTACTTTATATTGGTTTGACCATCATTGAAATTGATGTTTTGTAAATAAAATACATATTGATACGTAAGGTTTACTTTAGCATCTTTATCCGCACTATCATAATTCATGGTAATATTTCTGCTAATATCTACAGAACCACCTGGTGAGGCCATAATGCTCTTTATAACATTTGGGAAAGCTGGGCTTGGAATCTTACAGATATTATCGGCTGCAATTTTATCGGCATATTTGCGGTATTCCAAAGAAGTCTGCTGTCCATCAATGGTAACTTGTACCTTACTTAATGTAGGGTCTTTCATTAAGTTTTCAACATCAACTAAAAGTATTAAACTCTCTTGATCTTGTATTTTATAGAAAATTTTTTCCGCACCTGGATTAGGGCACTTATCTACTACGTTCTTTGCAGAGAAATCAATGTCATTATAGACTAAATCTCCATCATCACATGAACTTAACAAAAGAGCTGCAAGAAGCGGGATAGCCGTAAAAATTTTTTTCATTTTGATTGTCTTTATTCGAAAGACACAAAAATAGTTTTTTCTTTGTATATAAACGCATTTATCCTTGTATAAAAGCTTATTTAATTATCTTTACCCTATGATCCAACTTTATTGTTAATTCTTTTATATGCATAAGCAAGCTATTAAAACCAATTACTCAGGGCTTTATACTTTGGTAGTTGTCTTTTTCTTTTGGGGCTTTTTCGCCGCGGGTAATAGTATTTTTATTCCCTTTTGTAAAGATTATTTCTCTTTAGATCAGTTTCAAAGCCAGCTGATTGACTTCTCTTTTTATACCGCTTATTATACTGGAGCATTAGGTATGTTTTTATATAGCTCTATAACTAAGGTAGACTTGGTAAGTAAGTGGGGATACAAAAACTCTATTGTATATGGACTGCTATTCTCTGTCCTTGGAGCAGTAGCTATGGTATGGGCAGTGAGTGTTAGTATCTATTTAGCACTTCTAATAGGGCTTTTTATCGTAGCACTTGGATTTTCCTTACAACAAATCGCCGCAAATCCCTTAGCTATTTCCTTAGGAGACCCTAAGACAGGGACTTCAAGGGTAAGTTTAGCTGGAGGAATAAATTCTTTAGGAGGCACAATAGGTCCTTTACTTATGGCTTATGGGCTTTTTGGAACTACTAAAAACATAAGTGATCAAGATATTAAACACCTTTCTTTGGATAGTATGTCCTTATTATATGTGGGGATAGGAGCACTTTTTTTAATTGCTGCCATGCTGTTTTATTTTTCTAAAAGTATTCCAAAAGGAACTAGTAAAGCAGTGATGGAACCAGCCAAAAAAGCCTTAATCTTACTTATAGCGATGAGTTTATTGCTTTTAGGAGTGTTTTCTTATGTGTTTTATACCTATACTACCAAGGAACATTATGCCTCTATGGCTTTAGAAAAGCAAATAAATGAGTTAATCCAAAGCAGTACTACTGTGGATAGCTCTACTTTAAGCGTTTTACAAGATAGTTTACATGTTTTACAGGCTCCTTTAGAGAACCAGCGTATTATGTTTTTGTTTTTGGCCTTGTTAGTTATAGCTGGGTGCATTTTTTATGCTTATAAAGAAAGTCAAAAAAGTACTAAAGGATGGGGAGCTATGCAATACCCTCAATTACTCTTGGGGATGTTTGCCATTTTTTGTTATGTTGGAGTAGAAGTTGCCATAGGAAGTAATCTAGGAGAATTACTTAAGTTGCCTGAATTCGGCGCATTACAATCCTCTCAAATTGGACCTTATATTTCTATGTACTGGGGAAGTTTGATGATAGGAAGATGGGCCGGTGCGGTAAGTATTTTTAATTTGAAACCTTTTTGGCGTATATTTTGTTTGATTTTAGTGCCTTTTGTGGCTTATTTTGTCATTCTTTTAGCCAATGAATTAGCTGGTAATGACATGCAGGGCTTATACTATTATAGTATTTGTATTGTAATTCAAATTGCCTTTAGTTTTTATGCCAATAATAAAAGTGCTAGAACCATGATCTTATTTAGTTTTATGGGCTGCGCGGCTATGATTGTAGGTTTACTTAGTAGTGGTACTCTGGCTATTTATGCCTTTTTAGCAGGTGGATTAGCATGTAGTATTTTATGGCCAGCTATCTTTAATATAGCTATTATGGGATTAGGTAAATATACCGCTCAGGGTTCGTCTTTTTTAATTATGATGATTTTAGGTGGGGGAATTATCCCTCCTATACAAGGGAAGGTAGCCGATATAATTGGTATTCATAACTCCTATGTCATTAGTTTGTTATGTTTTGTGTATCTATTGTTTTTTGGTTTATTAGCCAAAAGAGTTTTAAAATCACAAAATATACGTATCGATGAAATCAATTAAGTGTTATTAATGAAAATGATTTATGTAAGGGTAAAAAACTTGTATTAATTTTAAGATTTGTTACATTTGCAATCCCTCAACTATAAAGATATAACTAACCAAAATTATAAAAAATAAAAATAAAATTTTACAATACAATGGAACATATATATTTAGACAATGCAGCAACTACTTCTGTTAGACCAGAGGTTATAGAAGAAATGGTAAAGGTTTTGAGAAATGATTATGGAAATCCTTCTTCTACTTATGCAATTGGTCGTCATGCTAAGGCTTTAATGGAAAATGCTAGAAAATCCATAGCTAAAGCATTTAATGTATCCTCTTCCGAGATTATTTTCACTTCATGTGGAACAGAGGCAAATAACTGGATTTTAACTAGTGCAGTTCGAGATTTAAAAGTAGAGCGTATTATTACAAGTCAATTAGAGCATCACGCTGTTTTAAATACCATAGCCCAATTAAAAAAGGCTTATGGAATTGAAGTGGAATTCGTGAATATTTTAGAGGATAGCCAAATTGACTACAATCACTTAGAGCAATTAATAAGTGGCACAGATAAAAAGACTTTAATCAGTCTTATGCATGTTAACAATGAAGTAGGTACAGAATTAGATTTACACAAGGTAGCACATTTGTGCAAAGACTATAATTGTCTTTTTCATTGTGATACTGTACAATCGGTTGGTAAAACAGAAATCAATTTGGAACAGTTGCCAATTGACTTTATCGTAGCTAGTGCTCATAAATTCCACGGACCAAAAGGCATTGGTTTTGCTTTTATTCGTAAAAACAACGTTTTACGTCCAGTAATTTTTGGAGGAGAACAAGAAAAAGGTTTAAGAGCAGGAACTGAAGGAGTACACCAAGTAGTTGGAATGGCAAAAGCCTTAGAAATGGCTTACGATCTTTTAGATAAAGAAAGAGAACATATTTCTTCCTTAAAAAAATACTGTAAAGAGAAATTAAGTGAAGTTTATCCAGAGGTGAAATTCAACGGAGATAATAAAGGGTTTTACAATATTGTAAATGTCCTTTTACCACTTTCTCAAGAAAAGGCAGCTATGATGCTTTTTCAATTAGATATGAAAGGTATTGCCGTGTCTAGAGGTAGTGCCTGTCAGAGTGGAAGTCAGAAGCCATCTCACGTTTTAAGCCAATTCTTATGTGAAGAGGATTTGAAAAAACCTAGCTTGAGACTATCTTTTTCTCACGAAAACACAAAACAAGATATAGATGTTTTAATTTCTGTACTACAAACAATATAAATAACCAAAATCTACTATGTAAATAGTAGATTTTTTTATTTTTATTACTAAATAAATGATAAAAGAATTAATCCTAAATCTATTGGGTAAATTCATTGTTTAAGCCAAACATTAGCATTAAATTTGCGCAAACAACACACTTTTTATGAATACGAATAATAGATACGCGCTTCGCGGGGTTTCTGCGGAGAAAGAAGACGTTCACAACGCTATTAAAAACATTGATAAAGGATTATTTCCTAAAGCATTTTGTAAGATCATTCCTGATCACTTAACCAATGACCCAGAGTACTGTTTAATTATGCATGCCGATGGAGCAGGAACTAAATCCTCTTTGGCTTATATGTACTGGAAAGAAACAGGAGATCTTTCTGTTTGGAAGGGTATTGCTCAAGATGCCTTAATTATGAATATTGATGACTTATTATGTGTAGGTGCAACTGATAATATTTTATTATCCAGTACTATTGGACGTAATAAGAATCTAGTTCCTGCTGAGGTTATCTCTGCCATTATTAATGGAACAGAGGAGCTAATCCAAGAATTGGAAAAATTCGGGGTTACTATACATTCTACTGGAGGAGAAACAGCCGATGTAGGTGATATTGTTAGAACAATTATTGTAGATTCTACCGTTACTGCTCGTATGAAAAGAAGCGATGTAATTGACAATGCTAATATTGCTCCTGGAGATGTAATAGTTGGATTAGAATCTTTTGGACAAGCTTCTTATGAGACTAAATACAATGGTGGAATGGGAAGTAACGGACTTACTTCTGCAAGACATGATGTATTTGATCATAGTTTAGCTACAAAATACCCAGAGAGTTATGACAGTGCTGTTCCGCAAGAACTAGTATACTCTGGAAAAGTACAGCTAACTGATAAAGTAGAAGATTCACCAATTGACGCAGGACAATTAGTTCTTTCTCCAACAAGAACATATGCTCCAATTATTAAAGCAATTTTGGATAAATATACAGCAGAGCAAATTCACGGTATGATTCACTGTAGTGGTGGAGCTCAAACTAAGATTTTACACTTTGTGGATAATGTGCATGTGATTAAGGATAATATGTTTGAAATCCCACCATTATTTAAATTAATCCAAGAGCAAAGTAATACAAATTGGAGAGAAATGTACCAGGTATTTAACTGTGGACACCGTATGGAATTATACGTAAAACCTGAGGTAGCCCAAGATATTATTGCCATTTCTGAATCTTTCAACGTAAAGGCTCAAATTGTAGGACGTGTAGAGGAGTCAGATACTAAGAAATTAACTATCTCTTCTACTTACGGAACTTTTACCTACTAATAAAAATATAATACAAAACTATTGATGTCTAGATTGTTAGCTATTGATTACGGTCAAAAAAGAACAGGGATTGCCGTTAGTGATCCAATGCAGATTATCGCTTCGGGCTTAACTACTGTAGCCACTGAGGAATTAATGGCTTTTTTAAAAGACTATTTAGCCAAAGAGCAAGTAGAGAAAATAATTATAGGGGATCCTAAACGCCTTAATGACGAGCCATCAACTATTAGTGTACTCATCAATAGTTTTGTTGAAAAGCTTACCAAGACTTTCCCAGGTATGCCCATTGAACGCATGGATGAACGATTTACCTCCAAAATGGCTTTCCAAACGATGATCGATGGGGGTCTGAAGAAAAAACAAAGACAGAATAAAGCTTTAATTGATCAGATCGCTGCAACTATTATTTTGCAGGATTATATGAACAAATAAATTACTTAATTTACTGTTTTTTTAATAAAACATTACCTATTACCAAACAAAGAATAAACTAATTTTGTAGAAAAATAAACCACATAAAATGTCAACCATACAAAAAATAGAGGCAGATGTTGTTTTAGTAGGTGCTGGTATAATGAGTGCCACACTAGGTGTACTACTAAAAGAACTAAATCCAAATTTAAAAATACAAGTAATCGAGCGTTTAGAACAAGCTGCAATAGAGAGTTCTGATGCTATGAATAACGCAGGAACAGGACATTCTGCTTTTTGCGAGCTAAACTACACACCCCAAAAGGCAAGTGGGAGAATTGATGCTAGTAAAGCAATTAATATTGTAGAACAATTTGAGGTATCTCGACAGTTTTGGGCTTATTTAGTAGAAAAAGGAGCATTGAAAGAACCAGGTTCATTTATTCACTCTGTTCCTCACATGAGCTTTGTATGGGGAGATAAAAATGTAGATTTTTTAGACAAACGTTACCAAGAACTTTTGAAATATCCTTTATTCCATGGCATGGAATTTACAAAAGACAGTAAAAAGATTAAAGAGTGGGCACCACTTTTAATGCAAAATAGAGTGGAGAGTCAGCCATATGCTGCCACTTTTATGCCACTTGGTACAGATGTAAACTTTGGAGAGCTAACTACTCAAATGTTTTCTTATTTGAATGCGCAAGAGAATTTTAATATTCATTTCTCTACACAGGTTAAGGATATTAAACGCAATAAGGATAAATGGACAGTAGTATCATCATGTAGTAAGACTGGACAAAAAAGACAAGTGGATGCAAAATTTGTCTTTGTAGGCGCAGGTGGTGGAGCTATTTTGCTTTTGCAAAAAGCGAATATTCCAGAAAGTAAAGGATTTGGTGGCTTCCCAGTAGGTGGACAATGGCTAGTTTGTAGGAATCCGGAAATTGTAAATAAACATATGGCCAAAGTCTATGGACAAGCATCTGTAGGAGCTCCTCCAATGAGTGTTCCCCACTTAGATACTCGTTTTATCGATGGAAAACAATCTTTATTGTTTGGACCATATGCAGGTTTTTCCACTAAGTTTTTGAAATATGGATCCTACCTGGATTTATTTAAATCTTTAGAACTTAATAATATTGGTCCAATGATTGGGGCTGGTTTACGCAACATAGATTTAACTAAGTACCTAATTGGACAGGTACTCCAAAGTAAAGATGCTCGTTTAAATGCTTTAAAAGATTACTTCCCTGATGCAGATGCTAAAGATTGGACTCTAGAGCAAGCTGGACAAAGAGTTCAAGTGATTAAAAAAGATCCAAAAACAGGAAAGGGTATATTGCAATTTGGTACAGAAGTAGTTAATTCTCAAGACGGATCAATTGCAGCTCTATTGGGTGCATCTCCTGGAGCATCTACTTCTACTTCTATTATGATTAAATTACTTAAGAAGTGTTTTCCAGCGGAATTTGCCTCTGAAGAGTGGCAAGAAAAATTTACTGAGATGATTCCTTCTTTTGGAAAGAAACTCAATGAAGACCCAGAGTTAGTACAAAAGGTTAGACAAAATACCTCTGTGGTATTGAATCTATACCCTAACAACAAATAAGTTACTACCTATTTTAGTGACTAAATGCAAACAGCCATCCTTTTTAGAAAATCTAAGATTGGGTGGCTGTTTGTATTTATATTACTCATAAATACAATCGTTTTATTATTTTAAGGGAGTGTTGTGTTATTTTATCTAGAAAAGAATAATTATTTTTATAATAGAGTAAGTATGTTCTTGCTTTTGTTTTAAATAGTTGTAACTTGTGTATACTATTAACAAGCTAAAGTAAATATTACCATGAGTGATCAAAAATCAACAGACCAAGATTTAACAAATAAAGTAAACCAAGCTATCGATCAAACCCAACAAGCTGTATCTGACTTAGCAGATAAGGCAAAAGATACTGCATCAGATTTGTGGGAGAAAACAAAAGAAGCTGCATCGAATTTAGGGGAAACTCTGCAAGAGAAGGCTGCACAAGGACAGCAAGTAGCTAGTGAGTTAAAAGATCAAGCTACTAGCGCAAGTCAAGAGGCATTAGATAGAGCGGCTTTATTAGCAGATCAAGCTAAGCAACAATTACACGATACAAGTGATATTGTACAGGATCAAGTAAAAACCAAAGTAGATCAGTTAAAACAAAAATCCGATCAATTTATTGACAAACAAATAAACCAAGATTTAAACGACCAGCAATAGTAGGTTGTAGAACCTAAAAAAGGCTAGTAATCCAAAATTTACAATAGGATTGCTAGCCTTTTTTGTTTATTGTAAGTTTCATTTAGCAGGACAAATAACGGTATAAGTCAAGGCCTATAGGCTTTTATTATATAAGAATTAGGTTTTTATTAAGAGCCAAAGTAAAGTTGTGTTTTTATTCTTGTCTTTTGACCTCTAATAATGAGTTAGTTAAGTAATTAGCAATTTTAATTTGTTATTTATGCTATCTAAAGTCTCAAAAAATTGCTAAACTTGTAGTAAATACAACATTTATGGCAGGCAATACATTTGGAAATCGCTTTAGAGTTACAACATTTGGAGAATCTCACGGAGAGGCTATTGGTGGAATTATCGATGGTTGTCCTAGTGGAGTTGTCTTGGATTTAGAAGCTATCCAACAAGAGATGGATAGAAGAAAACCAGGGCAAAGTAAAATTGTAACCCAGCGTAAGGAAGAAGATAAAGTTCGATTTTTATCTGGAATCTTTGACGGGAAAACTACAGGTACCCCTATTGGTTTTATTATTGAAAATACTAACTCAAAGAGTAAGGATTACGATCATATCAAAGATATATATCGTCCAAGTCATGCCGATTATGTATATGATCAAAAGTATGGCCATAGAGACCATAGAGGAGGAGGGCGTAGCTCAGCTAGGGAAACTGCTTCTCGTGTTGTCGCTGGGGCTATCGCCAAACAGGTTTTAAGAGATATTCGTATTACAGCTATGGTAAATAGCGTAGGAGATATAAAGGTAGAAAAACCATATGAAGAATTGGATTTTTCTACCATTGAAAATAATCCAGTTCGTTGTGCTTGTCCACAAAAGGCTCAAGAAATGGAGGAGTTAATTAAAGTAATTAAAAAGGACGGTGATTCTATTGGTGGTACAATTATGTGTGTGGTACAGAATGTTCCTATTGGTTTAGGAGAACCAGTATTTGATCGCTTAGATGCGGAACTAGCCAAAGCAATGCTTAGTATTAACGCTGTAAAAGGAGTAGAGTTTGGACTTGGTTTTGCAGCCACTCACTTAAAGGGAAGTCAGCATAATGATCCAATATTACCTGGAGGTAAAACCTCGAGTAATAATGCAGGTGGTATTGTAGGTGGTATAAGCAATGGTATGGATATTTATTTTAATGTTGCCTTTAAACCAACTGCAACTTTGATGAAAGATCAAAATAGTATTGATACCAAAGGTAATGCTGTTATTGTACAAGGTAAAGGCAGGCATGATGCTTGTGTTTTACCAAGAGCAGTTCCAATTGTAGAGGCTATGTGTGCTATAGTACTTTTAGATATGTATATAGAACAATTTGGCTTTAAAAAAGTAATGTAATCTCGGTGCCCTTATCCAAAGTGGATTCTAGGGAAAAGTCGATGTTATGTAGTTCTAAAATAGCACAAGTAAGGGTAAGTCCTATACCACTTCCTGGAAGGTGACTGTTTTGAGTACTACGATAAAATATATTTGTAATTAAAGGGATTTCAGCCTCTGAAATCCCTTTTCCTTTATCAGTTATTTTCAAACAAAGTCGATCTCCTTGTTTAAAAAGGCGTAGTCCTACGGGCTTGTCTTGACCGTATTTTACAGCATTATCCACTAAATTAAATAAAGCAAGCTCAAGTAAGGTTTCATTGGCCATTAGCTTTAAGTCACTAAAGTCTTCCACTAAAATTTCCACTAAGATTATAGCCTTTGTTTTACTAGCAATAGAGTGGTGTACCTTCCAAAGTATTTCATCCACCCTTACTGGGATTTTAGTATATTCTCGAACTTCTAAGGAACTAAGAAGTAAAAGATTATTTAGAATATTTTCTATTTTATATACACTATCTAATACATTTTTTGCCATTTGCTGGTATTCCTGTTGTGTTCTAGGACGCTGGGCAAATACCTCTAAATTCCCGCTAATGGCTGTTAGCGGAGATTTAAACTCATGAGAGGCATAATTGATGAAGTTCTTTTGATTACTGATACTTTGGGCTACCCGATTCAGTAGGCCATTATAAGAGCTGATTAAGCTTGCTAATTCATCTTTTGAATTAGGGACCTCAATAGGAGTATCTAAATTAGTATAACTAATTTGATTCACTTTTTTAACGATTTGCTTTAAAGGCCTATACGCTACATTGCTAATGTATATACTCACAAAGTAAATGGCTAAAAGTCCCGTTAAAAAAACAAACAATAAGATAAGAAGTAAGCTGTTTATTTGACCATTAAAAGTAGTGGTAGTTGCAGTGGTGATAACTACAAAGTCTCCTTGGTTATCTGGGTAGAAAATTCCTTGGTAAAAATTGTTTTCAATCTTAAAGTCTAAGGATTTTTTTTGACGAATACTCTCCAGAATTTTTGGAGTAATATTTTGGTCAGCTACTGTGTTTCCATAAGCAATAGCGTCTTTGCTATTGTAGATAACGATTTTATTTCTCTTTATATTTTGTTCAAATTCTTTACTAATTAACCAATGTTCCTTCAAAGGAAGTTCATCTTTTTCTAAATAATAAAAGGCTGTTAGTAAAGCATCGTTTTTAAGTTCTTTGTAAATAATATTGGTAGAGGATCTATAAAAAGCCACTAAAATTAACAAAGCACATATAAAGAATACTACACCAAAAATAGTGGTGGAGTAAATGGTTAATCGTTTTCTTAGGTTCATGATAAATCCTCTAGCATATATCCTCTGCCTTTGACAGTATGGATTAGTTTCTTATTCTCAGCAGATAGTTTGTTTCTTAGATAGGAAATATACACATCTACTACATTGGTATTGGTATCATAGGAGATAGACCATACGGTTTGTAAAATTTGGGTTCTTGTAAGTACTTTATTTTTGTTTTCCATTAAAAATAAAAGCAATTTATATTCTGTAGGAGACAAGTCCAATAGCACTTCCTCTTGAAAGGCTTGGTGTTTTTGATGATCTATTTTCAAACTTCCACATTGGTAGAAAGTATCCTGATTTAAATAATTAAACTTGGTTCTTCTACTTAGAGCGTTAATACGAGAGAGTAATTCATTAAAGTGAAATGGTTTTGTGATGTAATCATCCGCTCCACTATCTAAGGCTACTATTTTGTCACTTGTGTCACTTAAGGCGCTTATAATAAGTATTGGAGTATATATTTTTTTAAAACGTATTAGTTTTGTAAGCTCAATACCGTCTATATCTGGAAGCATTATATCCATTAGTATAATGTCCCAGGGCTGTTTTAAAATTAACTCCCTGGCAATTTGTCCATTAGGAGCTAATTCTACTTGAAAATTGTTTTCCATTAAGCCCTTGCATATAAACTCACTAATGCGTTTATCATCTTCTATCAGTAATATATTCACTCTTGTCTAATAATTTGCTTTAATAAAATCAGTTACCAAATACCCCATTAGTTTACCTACTAAATGTTGATTTTGGGGTGTGTCTAAATCTGGAGCTCCCTCACAAAGGTGCAGGTAAGCTACGTTTTTGCTTTGTGAAAAATGATGGATAAATTCTCTAGCTTGCTCAATACTAAAGCCTGTTGGGGTTATAGCGCTACTTGCCACCATAGGAAAGGAGTCCATGTCTATTTCTAAACCGTAGAAATCCTTTTCGATATGGTTCTGAGCCTCAATTATTTCAGTTGCGAAGTTTTTTTCTTTGCGAATGGCTATTTGCTCATAGGTGTTGTATTTTATTCTGTCTTGGTGTTGTTTGATCTGAGAAAAGATAGATTTAGAGGTGTAATTCTCATGTAATCCCCAAATAAAATATTTCTTTAAAAAACCTTCTTCAAAGGCATAAGAAAAACCATTTCCACTATGACGTCCTTCTAAAGGTCTAAAATCTGTATGTGCATCAAAATTAATTACATTAATTGCTTTTCCCTTGGCTAGCGCGGTGCCTTTTATATTGCCATAGGAATTATTGTGGCCGCCCCCAATTATAATAGGAATTTTACCCATACCTACAATCTTGGCTATAATATGAGATACTTCCTTGTCAATTAATTGTACTAATGCGAATAAATCTTTACGCTGTTCTTTGTTATTAGGATCTAGGTTTTGTGCTTTTTCTAAAAGAGTAGTAAAATCAAAACAACCTAATATTCCCACCCATGTTCCTTTACAAAAGCGGTTGTGCTGTAGGTTTAAAAATGTTTTCAGAAAGCTTTGCCAAGCCCCTTTACTACCTGTTCTTCCAAAGTTCGCTTTAATTCCAATGTCTTCTGGAATACCAACAATAATGTACTTACAAGGATTTTCCTTGAATTCTTGCTGCCAGTTATCTTTGTTTTGTGCAACAAAAACACGTTCACCAAATTTAATTTCTCCATTTCTATAATTGGTGTATTGGAATAAATCTGTTTGCGTTAAGACTTTAAGTTTACTTTGTGCGCTCATTGTGTTGTTTTAAAACGTTAACTATAGTTTTGTATTTTACCTTTTAAGATTACCGTGTCAATGTTATTGCTTGCAAAAGCATAAGGTAATTCATAAAAGGAATTTAAAGGTTTTGTGATAATCAAGCTTGCTTTTTTGCCCTTTGTAATACTTCCGTAATCTTTCGATACATCCATAGCATAAGCAGCATTTATAGTAGCTGCATTAATGGCTTGTTCTGGAGTCATTCTCATTTTAATACAAGCAGTTGCTACTACAAAATTCATATTACCCGATGGAGTTGTACCTGGATTATAATCGGAAGCTATAGCCAGAGGTAGCCCATTTTCTATTATTTCTCTAGCAGGTGTATAAGGGATAGAAATAAAATAGGAGCAAGTAGGAAGTGCCACAGGCATGGTATTTCCTGTTTTTAGTATTTCTATATCCTCCTTGGTCAATACCTCTAAGTGATCTACCGATAAGGCGTTATTTTCCACACATGTCTTAATACCACCAATGGAGGTAAATTGATTTACATGGATTTTAGATTTTAAACCATATTTTTTGGCTTGCTGCATAATTTGCTTAGTCTGTTGGTTATTGAAGTAGCCTGTTTCTAAAAAGGCATCCACAAAATCTGCTAGATTTTCCTTTGCAACAGCAGGAATCATCTCTTGAGTAATAAGATCCACATAAGCTTGTTGATTATCTTTATATTCTAAAGGGAAAGCATGTGCTCCTAAAAACGTACTTTTTATTTCAATTGGGTAATTCTGTTTTAATTGTTTTATTACCCTAAGCATTTTTAATTCACTCTCAAGGGTTAAACCATAACCTGATTTTATTTCTACAGCCCCGGTTCCCTGAGAAATAATTTGCTCTAAACGCTTAGCGGATTGCTCATAAAGCTCCTCAAAGCTCGTTTGCTGTAGTTTTTTTGCAGAATTTAAAATTCCTCCTCCTCGTTGAAAGATCTCGTCATAAGAAAGGCCATTTATTCTATCTACAAACTCTAATTCTCTATTACCCGCGTAAACTAGATGTGTGTGGCTATCTATCCAAGTAGGTAATACACTTTTTTGATCGGCATCTATTATTTGATCAAACTCTAAGATAGGATCTAGCTCTTGCATAGGTCCAAAATCCTCTATGATTTCATCTTTTATAATCAGGTAAGCATCTTGTAAAATTGGTAATTTGTTCATTTGTTTCCCCTTTAAAATTTCAACATTTTCGGGTCTAACTTGAAGAAGTTCTTTAATATTTTTAATTAGTATAGTCATATGTAGCTGGTAGTAGTACTAGGTTATTAGTAAAATTTACAAAAAAAAATTATATTTAAACAAATTTACAAATGTGAAACGGATTAAATATAAGAAAAATAGGAAACTTCAACCAAATCAATTGGAGTATAATGGTGCTTTTGCTAAGACCCCTATATCGATGCAGCTGTTTTTATTTGATCAACAACAATATAAGGAATATACCACTACTGATTTCAATGATATAAAGAATGCTTTACAACATAATGATCAACAGCAGGTTAAATGGTTTGATTTACATGGTTTGCATAATATAGAGCTCTTACAGGAAATAGGAAAGTATTTTCAAGTAGAATCCTATATAATCAGTGAAATATTAAATTTCTCTAGACGAACAAGGGTAGAGGAGGTAGATGAGGTGTTATTTTTCTCTGTAAAGGCAATCGTTCCAGTTAGTAAAGAGGACCAAAGTTTGAATGTGGAGCAAATAAGTTTCATTTTAAAGAAAGATATTTTATTGTGTTTTCAAGAAAGGCCAGATTCTTTTTTCGATATTATCAGAGAGAGGATTCGACAAAAGATAGGACAAATACGAAAAAAAGATGCTAGCTTTTTATTGTATGCCCTATTAGATGTTTTAATGGATAGTTACTTAATAGCTCTTGACTCAGTAGAGGACAAAGTAGAATTTGTTTTATTAGAAGCTAAAAGTAATTATCATAGAAGTGTGCTTATAAAAGTAGAGGAATTAACCCAAGAGTTACAAGATATTAAAAGAGCGAGTATTCCCTTTAGAGAAGTCTTACACAATCTTCAAGTTTATCCCTTAGAAAGACAGGAAGTATCTGGAATAAGTAAAGAGAGTGGAGTGTTTTTTAATCGCTTACAATATAAGTGTAGTGAGGTCCTAGATCAAATAGAGTATAGTTTAAATAAGCTCGATAGTGCTACCAATTATTATTTTGCCTCTCAGAGTAATCGCATGAACGAAATAATGAAGGTTCTGACCATTGTATCTGTGGTGTTTATTCCCCTGACTTTTATTGCAGGTATTTATGGAATGAACTTTGAAAATATGCCTGAATTAGGATTCTCTAATGGTTATTACTATACCTTACTTGGCATGTTTATTCTTTTACTAGGAATGTTGTATTACTTTAAATACAAAAAATGGTTTTAGTTTTTCACTATGAATTTCTCCTAGCGATTGGCTAGGTTTTAGTAGCATTAATGAGTTCTTTTGTGGGAAAGGTTGTTTTTTGTAGTGGTATTTAATTATATTTTATTTTTGAAATTAACAGATTATTTTGTAAATTAGGACAATGCTTCTCTTTAGATTAACTATTGTTGTATGAATAAAGAGGCTTGACTACTAAAAGAACAAAATGTTATTATTATGAAAATACAGGATAAGGCCTATGCTGTGGCTAATCTAGAAGAAGACCAATCCGATTTTATTATACTTCTTCTTTTACAAAAGCGCTACTTTGAAGCGTTAATTCTTTGTGAGTCCCAAAGAAATGATATTGAGAATTTATTCAATACAGGGATTTGCTACTATTATTTAAAACAATACGACAAGGCTTTACAGTGTTTTAAAACTAGTTTAAGCTTTTTAAATAAACAATTACCTGCTCAGAGTGGAAAAACAAATATTGCCCTAATAGAAAAATATTTACACAATAAGCAGCTTTTTGAAATAGAGCATTTCTCTATGGCTGGTATTGGCCCTCATTATGTAACAAGGTTTGCCGATATGACTAAATTATATTTGGCATGTAACATTCTTCTATGTATGGAGCACCTCGAGATGTGGGAGGATATAGATCAAATAGGGACTAGTTTTTTTGGACAGCACAAGATTTCTTTTGTTCAAAAATTACTTCAAAGATATGCTCAAACTAAACCCCATGAGGACTAAGGAAAAACTATTATTTGTTAGCTTTTAATAATTTGTTCATGTTTATTTTTCATTAGGAAGGACATCAATGCTACATGGTGTCCTTTTTTTTTAAAAAAAGTTTTCTATTATTGGCATAATATTATTAGAGTAATTGCATTACTTTAACATTATAGTGAATATATTTGGTTTTAAACATATTATAGAATAGTAATTATTTATCATTTATACTGTTTTACTATAAAACGAAAATGCTTATTATGAGAAGTTACACCTTTACCACTGTTAATGCTTGGAAGCGCCTACTGGCTTTTACAATCGATTTTTTAATCTGTTTTTGTATTTATCTTTTGTTGGTTTATTGCTTCATCGCTTACGCTGATAAGGGCATGGTGCAATTTCTCTTACAAAATATCGTAGTGTTTTTTGCTTCTACTTTTTTGATTTTTGTGTTTTTGGTTTTTAAAGATATTTTTTTGGGAAGAAGTATTGGCAAGGCGCTTACTGGTTTACATATAGTACATGTGGAGTCCTCTAGTAAAGTAGCTAAAAAATATTTGATCCTGCGAAATATAGGTACTTTGGTATGGCCTTTAGAACTTGTGTTTTGGAGTTTTAATCCCAATAAAGCCAAGATTGGCGGAATAAAGACCCAAACTAGAGTAGTTCAAGAAGCTCCTAGTTCAAGTTCATTGCCAGGATTTATTGCCTTAAGTATTCTTATAGTTTCGATGTTGTATTGTGGAAGAATTCTAAATGTGGAAGCTTTAAAACAAAGTGAACCTTTTCACTTTGCCCTACAAGAGTTATCTAAGGATAAAGAAATTTATTTAAAGGCTGGTAATCTTGAAGATTTTAGGTTACTTAAAGGTTTTGCTGGAATTAGTGAAGCTAGATTTGTATTAACTGCAAATAAGACGGACCACAATTATAAGCTATACGTATATCTGATTAAAATGGATAGCAATCAGTGGGAAGTAGCCAATGTGGATTTAGTAGAAAAATAGACTAGATGGCCTTGTACAGTACAGCTGATAGAAAAATACTCTAGTATACTATTGAGGTATTTTATTTTATACTTGGTTATTTAAAGTATAATCTACTAATAAATGTTAATATCTGTTGTGTATTTGTTTTTTTTATGATAAATTACATCTTATTACAAATTAGAATATTACAGTGTAAATTAATAATTATGAAAAAAACACATTGGTTGTTGATAGCCCTCCTAGTATTGTTTTGTAACCTTGTTGTTGCCCAACGCATAGAAGGAAGAATCTTTGATAAACAAAATAACCAACCCCTTAACAACGCTCAAATCGATCTTTTTTCTCGTACAGGTAAAAAGTTACAAAGCGTTTATACTGACTTCAATGGTAATTATTATTATCAAGGACCAGATGCTCAAGAAGTGTATAAGGTAGTTGGTAGTGCTCAAGGGTATACCACTGCAGAAGTAAATGTAAACTCAGGTGCAAACGGTACTTTGGTTATTTTTGGATTAGTGCAAAATGGAGACAGCGCTCCTTATTCTAATTCTGTGAGCAGCTCTGCTCAGGGATTAAATATCGCTCCTAAGGCTTTTGAGAGTAATGAGATATCAAAACAAAAACAAGAACAAACAGCTCAAGAAATCGCTGCTTTAAACCAAAAGCATCAAAATGATTTTCCCTATAATGTACCAGCTGTACAGGCAGCAAATACTTCTGCAGCAATGCCTCAAGGAGTATATAAAACTAATGCTGTTACAAGCCAATCACCAAATGTGGTGGTTAGCCATTCATCAAGTTCAAGGGCCAATGCATCTGTAGGTTATACTATGTCTACTAAAAACAAAAGACAAGACGTTATACAGGAAAAAGATAATTTCACTACTATCCAAACTCCACAAGGTAACTATACTACTAACGCTACTGTTAATCAAAAAAGCTATCATGGTTTACAGAAGGAATCTAATGAGGTTGTTTCAAGAGATATGCAATCTAATCAAAGTTATCAAGATGCTTCTGCAAAGAATAGTGGAAGTAACACAAATGCAAAAGTTATACCAGCTACTAAGCTAGTGCCGTCTGCAAAACAAACGGATAATGAGGTGTATTATAAAAGAGCAAACAAAGCAGTAGATTTTATTTATTTTGATTTTAATAGCTCTTACTTTAACTCTACTCATGATTTCGAGTTAATGCAAATTGTTAACCATTTACTGGAAAATAACCAATACAATATAGATTTAACAGTGTATGTGGATAAAAATTCGCCGAATTTTGAATACCAATACTGGTTAAATCAACGAAGAGGACAAAGAATATATGATTATTTAGTTGCTAATGGTATTCATAGAAATCGCATTAATCTGAAAATTCAAGACTTATCTTCAAATCCACTAAGTAATACTTCTATGCAAAGAATGCTGAGACAGTGTAGTTTTGAAATATCCGCTTAATTTAATGTTTGAGTTTCTTTTATTAGCCCATTCTTGTTGAAATACAGGAGTGGGTTTTTTATAAAATAAAATTACCATTTTTTATTATTAATTATAGGTATTTGTAGTATTTTTGGGCTTTAATAACAACACAACAGATATGATTTTAAAATACAAGGGTAAAACCAAGGATGTATATGAGCATTCAAAAGGACAAGTTCTTCTTAAGTTTAAGGATGATGTAACAGGGGAAAATGGAGTTTTTGATCCAGGAGCTAATACAGTAGGTCTTACTATTGATGGAATGGGAAGAAGTGGTCTTACAATGACTAAACATTTCTTTGAATTAATCGCTAGTAAAGGAATTCCAACTCATTTTGTGAGTGCTGACTTAGAAGATGTTTCTATGGTGGTTCGCGAGGCTAATCCTTTTGGAAAAGGTTTAGAGGTTATTTGTCGCTATAAAGCAGTAGGAAGTTTTTACAAACGCTACGGGGCTTATGTAGAATTAGGGCAACCTTTAGATAGCTTTGTAGAGGTAACTATTAAAGATGACCAAAGACAAGATCCAACTATTTCTAAGGATGCTTTAGATATGTTAGGAATCTTAAGTAATAAAGAATACGATATTTTAAAAGATCTTACTCAAAGAATCTGTTTAATAATCAAAGAAGAGTTAGCTCAGAAATCTTTAGAATTATACGATATTAAATTGGAGTTTGGTAGAGATAGCATTACCAATGAAATTATTCTAATAGATGAAATATCAGCAGGTAATATGAGAGTATACAAAAACGATCAATATATCGAGCCATTAAAATTAGAACAAGAATTTTTCTTATAATAATTCATAAAAAAAGGCGCTTCGACTTGAAGCGCCTTTTTTTATGAATTATTATAATATATTACTTTATAATAGAATTTTTTCATGCAAGATTATTGCTTTTGATAAAAAGCAGTAGAATGCTTGTAGAAATAATCACTGAAGTTTCCACCAAATTGTAATTTAATAATATCAATTACTTGATCACCTTTTAAATGTTTTTGTGCAATGTCAGAAACCTCTTTAGCGATCTGTTTAAATTCACCAGAATTCTCATTAGATTCAATAGCAATAATGTAATGAGGCTCTATTAATTGTTCTTCTGAGGTTGTCCAACCTAAATGTGCCGCTTCTACCAAAGGATTACTCATAAAGATATCGCTTAAGTCTTCTAATAGCTCTTTAGGCTCACTAGATGGCTTACCAATGATAGCATTCATTTTTACATTGATAATTGGAGCTGAATTAGGAGTGAAAATACTTCCATTTAACATCTGCGCTATCTCATTTGGTACTAATTCTTTATAGAAAGTAGAGAAAGGATTAACAATAATTGGTGAGCCTATAGATAGTTCTAAAAAGGCTCTGGCATCTACTTGTAAATATTCTACTTCTTTAGTGATAGCTCCAGAGTCATATATTCTAGCTTGTTCGGTAAAAATAGGGATAACCTGATTGTCAAAAGTTAAAATAGGAATATTGGGATCTATACCTTGATTGAATTGTGCATCAGGGGAGTAGTTACTGTCTACAAGGATAAATATCTTATCGTTTAAAAGACGCTTGTAAAATACAGCTCTATATTCTGGTTGATCTGCACTTAGTTCAATCAATTTAGAAATAGCAAGGTTCTTATTTAATTTAACTGCCGTGTTTGTATTTTTGTTTCTATTATAAAAAGACATTGTTCTATTGGGATTTGTTTTATTTCAAAATTACTAATTATTATTAAGTTTAAAGCCACTTATTCTAAGAAAAAATATAAGTATATCCTTTGAAAAACCCAGGATAATCAGGGTTTAGAAAAGGCCAACTAAAGAGTAGTTGGCCTTTCATTTTATGTGTGCCCAGCATGGACAGTAACTCTAGGGTGCAAGTCCCGAACACGCCTTTACAACGGGAAGTGTTAGCCAAATGCAAGGGTGTCCATCGTGAGGTGGAATCTGAAGGAAGCGCTAGGCAAACCCTTGACCTGACGAACAGAAACTATATCAGGCCCAATAATATCGGATAAGGTTGCATAACAAACTAAAGTCCAAAGTTGTACGGAGATATTTAGGGTAAATATAGCAGGTATATGAGGGGAAAGTTACTGTTCTTACCTGGGGAGGTCTTACAGACATAGGAAAGTTTTTTTTTTTTACAGAACTATGGATAACAATTGCTGTAAGAAGTCAGCAGAGGTCATAGTAGGTATGGATACAAGCTTGGCAATACCAAGAAGTCTTACGTAATACTGAAGGACTGAACTTAATTTA
>NZ_JBTXLS010000021.1:0-45878 GCF_054871665.1 Myroides sp. LJL115
TCTTTGCTTTTGATCTAAGGTCCATTTATCTGCGCTTTTGTATAATAGGTATCTAGATCTAGCTAATAGTTGCTTTTTAGTATCTCCATTTTCTAAAACTTCTGGAGTATAAGTTGTTCCGAGAGATTTAGCCTCGCCATTAGCAGTATTTTCATTGTCCATTTCTATCCATCTATATTTGATACGGATGTTTTGAAGCGCCTCATTAGCAAGCTTTTGTACATGAAAACGGTCGATAACCTGAACTGCATTTACAAAACAAGACTTAGCGATTTGTTTCATAGAACCTGCCATGTCTAAAGTAATCTCTTTTACAGTATCTCTCAGGGATTTTGGGATCTGCCTAAGGTGTTTTATAATCGTTTCTGATTTAGTGCCTTTTATAACCGCTACAATAGTTTTTTTCTTGCCTTGCCCAGCTTTAGAGGTAAGTATAGTATATAACTCTCCTTTAGATAAACAGACTTCATCTATGGATAGCTTTGAGGTTAAGTTTTTAGGGAAGATTAGCCATTCCTTAGCGTGAGAGCCTTGATTCCACTCTTTAAAGCCACTGGTTTTGTTTTTGTATTGACGTTGAAATTTCCTGCCATCTACACCAAATAACTCACCAATAGCCTTGCAGCTTAGTAGTTTAGTATCGGCTAATTTTTTTTAAGAACTCCGAAAACTCTTGAGTCATTCGTGTTCCTTGTGCAATTAGGTTCCAATCGCGTGAGATAATTTCTCCTGTGTTTTTATCTGTCCAACGACGACGTTGTACATGTAGTTTAACTGATTTACCTCTTAAAGGAAAATCTTCGATGACAGCCATAGGGTAGAAACCTTTAGATATCAACTGCCTATCGGCAAGTTGATTTCCATAATCGTTCTTCTCTTCAAAGTAAATATCTACACGACTATTTAACTCCTCTACTTTAGTAATATTGAAATGCTCTACCAAGTACTCTGGTAGGATTAATTTTAGTAATTCTTTGCTGTCCATCATAACACAAAGATATTATTTTATCTTTTCCTCCCCAAGTTTTGTACCTGATCCGGATCAATCTCAAAACCTGTGGTTATGCAAATAGTTTGGTTAATCTATATGGATCAATCTCAAAACCTATGGTTATGCAAATAGTTTTCTGAGCTAAAACATAATTTATTTTCAAAAATAAAGGTGAGCAATTAATTTAATTCTTACCTTAGAAAGGCATTATTTTCAATACTACTAATTATGATTTATCCATTTATTTCAGTAGGACTATTAGTTGCTTTTATTGTTTACCTTATCTACGTAATAGGGGTGAAAAAAGATTTTAAACGACAGAAAAACAATGTTTTTGCTGGTTTATTTATTGTATTGATTTGGGGAGTTATTTATTACTTTTTGACTAAATAATTTTTTTGTTTAACCTAAGTATTACATCTCCTAACATTTCTCATTCTAACAAGTAAGTGTAGTTATGCAGCAATGAGATATAAAGTAGCCTTTTATAAAAAAAGGCAGTATTTGCCGTTAATTTTACAGACTAGTTGGAGATATATTTCAGAAAATAACTAGGGGTCAAAAAATAAAACTTTTATCTTAACTATTCATTCAAAGATTTTATTTTTTTACAGCCTCCGAAAGCCTTTTTTTACAAAATACAGGGAGGAATGAGCCGTTCTAAGGTTAGTTCAATTGCTCTAGAAGAGTTGGAAAGAGCAAAGACTTTATGCTTTTTTAGTTTCTAGGCTATCCTTTATTTTTTTGATTGAGGCCTTGGTTTTGCGTTATGCTAGCTAAATAGTGGTTAATTGTTGGGATAAAAGCTAAATTACCGCTGTAGAGTTCTTGTATTGTGGAAATATGAATTATCTTTGTCTCTTATTAAAATTAAGAAAAATGACATTAAATCAGATATTAACTCCACAGATAGAGAAGGCAGTTCATACCATATACGGAGTAACCGTAGAGAAAGTTGAATACCAAGGAACAAGGAAAGAGTTTGAAGGAGATATTACGGTAGTTATTTTCCCTTTTTTAAGACAAATAAAGGGGAATCCAGTAGAGATAGGAACCAAAATTGGGGAATACTTAGTGGAGAATACTTCTATTATCGAACGGTTTAATGTAGTGAAAGGATTCTTGAACCTTGTGGTTTCTGATACCTATTATATTAACTTCTTTAATGATATTAAAGCACAAAAGCATTTTGGATTTGTTCCTTTAGACCAAAATTCAAAGGCAGTATTAGTAGAATATTCTTCTCCTAATACCAATAAACCTTTACACCTTGGACACGTTAGAAATAACCTTTTAGGTTATTCTGTTGCTGAGATTCTAAAGGCGGCTGGTAATAAGGTATATAAAACACAAATTATCAATGACCGTGGTATCCATATTTGTAAGAGTATGCTTGCTTGGCAAAAATTTGGACAAGGACAAACCCCTGAATCTACAGGATTAAAAGGAGATAAATTAGTTGGTAATTACTACGTTAAGTTTGATCAAGTTTACAAAGAGCAAATAAATGCTTTAATGCAGGACGACGGCTTAACAGAAGAAGAAGCTAAACAACAAGCTCCTATTATTTTAGAGGCTAAACAAATGCTTTTAGATTGGGAAGCTAACAAACCAGAGGTAATCGAATTATGGAAAACAATGAACCAGTGGGTTTATGATGGTTTTGCTGTAAGTTATAAAAACCTAGGTGTAAATTTTGATAAAAACTACTTTGAGAGCGATACTTACCTTTTAGGAAAAGATATCGTTGAGCAAGGTTTAGAAAAAGGAGTGTTTTTCAAGAAGCCAGATAATTCTGTATGGATTGATTTATCAGATGAAGGTTTAGATGAGAAGTTAGTTCTTAGAGGAGATGGTACTTCGGTATACATGACTCAAGACTTAGGTACAGCTATTCAACGTGTGAAAGATTTTGCTGATACTTCAGGTATGGTTTACACTGTTGGAAACGAACAAGACTATCATTTTAAAGTTCTGTTTTTAATTTTAAAGAAATTAGGATACCAGTGGGCAGAAAGCCTATACCATTTATCATATGGAATGGTAGACTTACCTTCAGGAAAGATGAAGTCTAGAGAAGGAACTGTTGTGGATGCGGATGATTTAATGTTAGAAATGGCTCAAACTGCTCAAACTATATCAGAAGATTTAGGTAAGTTAGAGGGGTATTCTGATCAAGAAAAACAATCTTTATATAATACAATTGGACTTGGAGCTTTAAAATACTATATTTTAAAAGTAGATCCAAGAAAGAGAATATTATTCAATCCTGAAGAATCTGTGGATTTTGCCGGGAATACAGGTCCTTTTATTCAATATACTTATGCGCGTATCCAATCTATTATTCGCAAGAGTGATTTTGATTATAGCCAAACTATCTCCAATATCGCATTAGATCCAAAAGAAAAAGAATTATTAAAACTTGTTGCTGAATTCCCAACAGTTATACAAGACGCAGCACGTAGTTATAGTCCTGCTTTAATTGCAAACTATATCTATGATTTGGTAAGAGAGTATAACTCTTTCTACCAAACTGTTTCTATCTTAGGGGAGCAAGAACAAGACTTAAAAGTTTTCAGAGTACAATTATCTCTAAAAGTGGGACAAATCATTAAAGATGCATTTGAACTTTTAGGTATTGCTGTACCTGAACGTATGTAATATTTTACTTAAGTGAAAAAAGAAAAGTCCTATATATATCAGTCGCTTGTCATAATCATTATGGCAAGTGGCTTTTTTTTATTCTTTAAGGCCCAGTTGCCCAATAAGATATTTTCTGTAGAACCAATTGTAAATAAGAATGTTGTCATTGATTCCCTTCTTTTACAAGCAGTAGCCGATTATAAAGATAGTAGCTTAACTACACCTGATACCTCTAGTGGTAAACAAACACAAAAGCAGAGTTCTTCTGAGAATAACCAAGATACTACTGTAGAGCAAAAGGAACAAAGTCCAAAGAGCAAAGATGGTTTCTTGGGGCAAGAGGATTTTAGAGGTAATGGTTTTACCAATACAGATGGGATGGACAATTTGGAGTACTTCTACAGTCAATTATACAATCTACAGCAAGATCCAAATAAGTCTGTTAGGATAGCTTATTATGGGGACTCTATGACAGATGGTGATATGATTGTACAAGATTTAAGAGGAAGCTTCCAAGAGAACTTTTCTGGTAACGGTGTGGGATTTGTACCTATGACCAATGAGTCTAGTAGATCAAGGGCTTCTATTACCCATCGTTATTCCAATAACTGGAACACTATTTCTTATGTAAATAACAGAAATCCTATACGTCCTTTTGGGGTGTCTGGACAAGTGTTTTTTGTAAAAGATAGTGTTAATCCCACTTGGGTTTCTATTGCTGCTGGTGGGATTAAACATATGCGCTCTTTATACAGTCCTACCCTATATTATGGCAAGTCGGATAATAAAATAGCCAGTGTTCAAATTATAGCTGATAGAGATACTGTAGTAAAACAATTACAACCCAATAATAGGCTTAATCGTTTAGAGCTTGTAAAAGGTCCTGTTAAAAAACTAGAGGTTAATTTTATAAAGGCCGATTCTATCGCCTTTTATGGTATAAATGTTGGAAGTAGTAAAGGAGTACAAGTAGATAACTTCTCCTCTAGAGGAAATTCAGGTCTGCCTATCTCATTATTATCTACAGGGTTAATTAATTCCTTTGATAACTATTTGCATTACGATCTTATCATCTTGCACTTTGGTACTAATGTTTTAAACTATGGGTCTTATAATTACTCTTGGTATACCAATCAAATGTCTAGGGTAGTTAAGCACTTACAACAGTGTTTCCCTAAAGCGGATATATTGGTTATTTCAACAGCAGATAAAGCAACAAAATATGAAACAAGTATGCAAAGCGATTCAGCCGTTACTCCACTAGTTAATGCTCAAAAACGCTATGCTGAGCAAAACAATATTGCATTTTTCAACCTGTATACGGCCATGGGAGGAGAAGGTTCTATGGTAGAATGGGTGGAAGAGCTTCCTACAAGAGCCAATAAGGACTATACACACTTTAACTATAAAGGTGCAAAAGAAGTTGCTAATTTACTGTATAAGCAGATTGATCAAGGTTATTTATTATACCAAGGTAAAAGAGAAGAGCAGAAAAAAAATAAAGAAAAACAGATTCGATTAGAAAAGCAAAGAGATTCTTTAGCCCTTGCTAAGGACTCTTTGACAATAGAAGTATCCAATGAAAATTAAATCACTATCCAAAATAAGCCATTTGTTCAATAAATTTCACCTATTTGTTGTTCTTTTTTTTAGTTGTTTTACCCTAGCTTTTTCTCAGGCTACTACCATAGCAATAAAAGATGACGAAGAGCAAATCTATTTTGATAGCACTTCAACAGAGCAGCCAGCAATTTATTATGCCGAGCATTTAGAGCAGTTTTTTTCCAAACTAGAAATACTAGATTCTTTAAAGCAAGGCAAAATTAATATTGTGCACATAGGGGACTCTCATATACAGGCCGATTTTTTTACTGGGCAAATGCGTAATTTATTGCAAAATCGTTTTGGAAATGGAGGGATGGGTTTTGCTTTCCCTTATAAATTAGCGCGTACCAATGGTAATAGTGATGTAAAATATACCTCGAATATTGCCTGGGAGAGTTATAGAAATATTTTTCCTGTCAATGGAGCGAAAGTAGGCTTAAGTGGTATTGCATTATCTACTAGTAGTAAAGATGCTGTAGTTGAACTTTCGGTGAGAAATCCATTGTTTTACTTTTCGAGATTAAAGGTATTTACTCCCTCTGATCAGCAGATATTTAATATTGCTACTTCCAATACGCCTATTAATATGGTGAGTAATGTAGCCAAGAAAATTAGCCATAGCATAAAAAGCGGGGAGTCCTTATCTGGCATTGCTCGAAAGTATGGTACTACAGTTGCCAAAATTAAGAAAGCTAATAATCTAAAGAGCGATAATATTGTGGCAGGAAAAAAGCTTAGTATTCCCTCTAAAGAAATGCAGGCTGTAAAGGTGAATATCTCTTCTCTTAATCCTTTAGTAGCCGAACAAAAAACTGGCTACTATGATTTTAGTTTTGAAGAACCTTTAAGTAAGGTTTATCTATATCCAAAAGAGGATCTTTCTTTATATGATTTGAATGGGATTGTATTGGAAAACTCTTCTCCAGGGATTATCTATCACAGTATAGGAGTTAATGGAGCCAGATATTCTGATTTCTCTAAGTATCCTCTATTTTTTGAACAGTTAAAGGGATTAGAACCGGATTTAATTATTTTATCTATGGGGACCAATGAAGCTTTTGATAAGATGAGCGTAGAAGATTTTACTTATTCAGTAAATAATTTTTTAAAGCAAATAAAACTGGATAACCCTCAAGTGGATATATTGCTTACTTCACCTCCTCCGAGTTACTTTTCTAAATCTAATCCAAATACCATCGTAACGAGCTTGAGTAATGAGTTAATTATACAGGGGATTTCAAGTAATTATGCTTTGTGGGATCTTTATTATAACTTAGGAGGTACTTTAGGTCTTCCCAATCTTCAGCAAAATGGTTATTTAGCAAAAGACTTAGTACATTATACCGTAAAGGGATACGAATACTCGGCCGAGCTTTTCTACCAAGCCTTATTACAGAGTTATGATCAATTTCACAAGACTAAAAGCTTATTAAACAATGAGTCTATTTAATATAGAAATACCTTCCTTTACTACTAATGAAATAATAAATTGGTTTACTTTCAATGCAAAGGAGCCATTGTTATTCAATTCCGGGTTATTCTTAGGAATGTTTATAGTATTTTACTTTTTTTATATTGCCATTAGAAAGACATTCCACATCCGTCTTTTATATGTGGTACTATTCTCTTTATTTTTCTATTATAAATCCAGCGGTTATTATTTTATTGTTTTAGTGGGCTCTTCCTTATTGGATTATTATTTGGCCAATATTATATATAATACCCAAGACAATTTACGTAGAAAGACATTACTAACCCTAAGTATCATTGTCAACTTGTCTTTGTTAGGATATTTTAAGTATACCAACTTCTTCTTAGATGGGGTAAATGTTTTAGCAAACACTAGTTTTCATTTAGATGCAATTATCTTACCAGTTGGTATTTCTTTTTTTACTTTTCAATCCATTAGTTATATCATCGAGATATATAGAAAAGAAATAGAGCCTACTAAGACCTTTTTAGATTATGTATTCTTTATTTCCTTTTTTCCTCAATTAGTAGCAGGACCTATAGTTAGGGCAAATGAGTTCTTACCTCAGATTTATGCTAAACTACAGGTAAGTAGAGAACAGGTAAATGAGGGGTTTTTACTTATTATAGGAGGTGTTTTAAAAAAGGCAGTAATCTCTGATTATATTTCGGTAAACTTTGTGGACCGCGTTTTTGATGCACCAAACACCTATACAGGATTTGAAAACTTAATGGCTACTTATGGGTATGCTATTCAAATTTATTGTGATTTCTCAGGGTATTCTGACATGGCCATTGGAATTGCGTTATTAATGGGCTATCGTTTACCAACCAACTTTAATGTTCCATATCAAAGTATGTCTATTACTGAGTTTTGGAGAAGATGGCACATTTCACTTTCTACTTGGCTGAAGGACTTTTTATACATTTCCGTAGGAGGAAATAGAAAGGGTAGTTTTGGAGGTTATTTATTTCCAGCTTTGTTTTTTATAGGAATTCTAGGATGGGGTATCTATTATTACTCCCATAGTATTTGGCCTTTAGTAGTAGCAATAAGTAGTATTGTTGTATTTGGATTAACTATACTTCTTTCGCCTCAAAAGCAGAAAAGTACCTTCACTAATTTCAACCTTTTAACCACAATGCTTTTAGGTGGTTTATGGCATGGAGCTAGTTTGAGGTTTATCGTTTGGGGGGCTTTACACGGGATGGGTTTAGCGGTTCACAAAGTGGTGATGGAATTGTTTCCAAGAGCCAAAGGTAGTAAGCCAAGTTTTTTATGGCGTTTATTTAGTGTAATTCTTACCTTTCACTTTGTTACTTTTTGTTGGATCTTTTTCCGTTCTGATTCCTTTGAGGTTGCTTTAAATATCATCGACAATATTATTAAAATGGAATTCTCCTGGAAGGCGTGGCTTATTATTATAACCTCTTACAAGAGTTCTTTTATCTTAATTGCAATAGGGTTTATCTGGCATTTTATACCAATAAATTGGTTTAATCCTATTCATCAGCTTTTTAATGCAGCACCTGTTTTTGTAAAAAGTGTTGTGTTAGGTTTCGTTTTCTGGGTTGTTTACGCTACGGCTACAGCTGGAGCCCAACCTTTTATTTACTTCCAGTTTTAAGGTAAAGACATATAGATATAAAATAAAAATGCTTTGTTGGTTATAACAAAGCATTTTTATTTTTAAATTGAATTAGCGCAAATCACTAGAGTGTTTTGGAGAAAGACAAACTTCCGCAAATTGGATTACTTTCTCTTCTTCTAAAGCTGCTAAAATGGCATAAACATTTTTATAATCGGTTTGTAAAGGAACATTAATTACAAAGTAATAGTCATCTACTAATTCGATTTCTGTTTGAGCATAAAGTATTTCATTGTATAAATCTTCTTTATTGTATTTATCGGACTCCACAATGACTTGTATAGTGCTATTACCACAATACTCATATACATGTTCAAAAGTATAAAGATTAGGAGTTTTTGTAGGTGTTGCATAAACGATATCCTCGCATGATAAATCAGGACCATAAAATGGGATGTTATCAATTTTAAATAATCCTTTCTCTTTATCGATAGGAATCCCCCAAAATATTTCCTGAGTTTCTTTTTCTAATACTTCACTTTGATAAGTAATTTTAATTTGGGCAAACTCTTCCTTGTTTTTGTTCATATTCTAAAGGATTTTATTACAATTATATCTATTGCAAAGATAATAGACTTTTATGGCTTACAATAACATGTTAATAAATATTCTACACTTAGCCTGTGATAGCGTATTCCCACATTGCTTTAAGATACAATCTTAAATATTTGGTTTTTCTTTAAAATACCATATAAGGGGTTAATTTTAAAGAAAAAGAATATAGTAGATTAATGTTAATGTTCTGTAGCTTTGATTTTTAAGGTAAAAGCAACACTTTTTTTTATTATCTTTAACAGTACTACTTCTAAAAGAGAATAGCTATGGAAAAAGCAATTAAACTATTTGTGGCTGTGTTATTATTACTAACTACCTTTTCTATGCCAGCGGACTTTTATCGGCTTGTAAGTTTTGTAGTTGTGGTAGCCTTTAGTATTCTAGCTTATAATTCTCATGTCAATAAGAAATTAGTAGAAATGGGCACCTATTTAGGGTTGATTTTAGTTTTACAACCATTCTACTCTTTTGATATTAGTAGAACAGTTTACATTATTATAAATATAGTAATTGCTGTAGGTCTTATTTTGTCCATATTCATAAAAACTCCTCCTAATAAATCCGTTTGATTTCTTAGTAATACTTTACTTTTCTTTTAGAAATATAATGGGGCTATAGTTTTTATCGGTTCCTTATACTTTATTACACCTTTTAATGTTTGTTAAAGTAAGTTGCCCTTGTATTATAAAGCAATGGGTAATGGTATTTTATTCTTGATGTAGTGTTTATATGTTAATGTTTTTAAATAATTCTTATTTTTTATATTAATAATAATGCAATGTGTATGTATTTAATAATATTTATGTAAAAGATTATATTTAATAGTGATGTATTTGGATTTTTACTATATTGCATATGCTGTTCATACAAAAGGTTATAGGTAATCTTTTTATTGGAGATTAATAATAAAAGAGTGGGGACTTTTTTATTAGTTTTTAAAGGGAATAAGGACTATGTTTTGCATAGTCCTTTTTTGTTGCTCATTAGCCTTATTTACAATAGCTTTTTTTTATGAGGATTGCAAAAAATGTTATTACCTTTATTTTTTAATTTCACTCTCATGAACAGGTATTTTATATTCTTTATTATTGCATTGTCTTGTGCGCTATACAGCTGTAATAAGGCTAAATCTACTTCCACTATGATTATTCCATCTAATAAACCTAGTGAACCAAAGAACCCTGTGAAAACGGATTTTGAGCAAGGAGTTTTATATTATGATTTAGTAATTAGTGATACAATAGTACAGCGCTTTATAGATCTTATGGCCAATAATGCTACTTATGTAAAAGATTCCTACTACAATCAAAGTCCAGATAGTGTTTATTTGAAAAAGTTTATCACTGAAAATCCTGATTTTTGGCAAGATGTTGGATATTTTCCCTTTATGAAAAACCAGATCTATATCGCTGGCTATGAAGCAGTCTATAAAGGGGAGGCCTTAACCTTTAAACAGGAGAATAAATATAATGATCTCTTGGAGCAAGGATATGTTTATACAGGTTCAAAACTGGGATTAAAAGCTTCTATAAATGCCCATTATTCACTTAAAACACCGATTATAAGAGAAATGCAGTATTCTATAGATCTAGCCAATTATACCCAAGAAATTCAAAGAGATTCTACTTCTATTTTAGGTTATCCCGCTCAGGTGGCTACCTATGTATTAAAGCCGGAAAATTTCGATAAAGGCTTTTTTATACCTTATCAAATTAGGCTTTATCAAAGCCAGAGTTTTCACAATAGTTTAAATAGAGTATTACCCTTTTTTATCAATGTTCCCCATGGTATAGTCAGAATGGATTTTAAACTTAAGCAAAACGATACTTATAGTTTTAGTTTTTTAGCCAATTCTATTGTGCAAAGGAAAGTCTTGCCAGAAGAATCTATGGTTACAGTTGGACAGGGACTTTTTGATTTAACCAACTCCCAAGACAAGGATAATTTTCAAAAGCAGCTTCTTATTTTAAAGGAACTTCCCAAGGTAAGGTAATAGTTGCCTATAAGGCTTGTATTCTGGGTTTTATTAAGGATGAAAAACCTTTTCATTTATAGTAACAACTTATAAAAAAGTAGTAATTTACCCTTTTGTTATTAAACCTAAAACCTATGAACTATAATACCCTAATAAGTCCTAAAGAGCTATCTAATTGGATGCAAGACTCCACCAAGGAACTAGTAGTACTTGATGCAAGTGCAAGTGAGAAAGATTATCAAAAATATTTACAAAGCCATATCAAAGGAGCAAGATTTGTTTTTAATGAAGACTTGAGTGGTCCAGTAACAGATGCTTCTTTAGGTGGAAGACATCCTTTACCAAGTATAGAAGCATTTGAAAAAACACTTCAAAAACTGGGTATTACAAAGAATAGTACGGTGGTTATTTATGATAATCAAGGGGGAGCAAATGCAGCAAGCCGTTTTTGGTGGATGCTCCAAAGTGTAGGACACACACAAAGCTATGTTTTAGATGGTGGTTACCAAGGAGCCCTAAAGTATGGTATTGCAATGCAAAGCCAACAGGAAGAAATCCAACAAGTAGCACCTTATGGGCTTAAAGGATTTATGTGGCCTACTATTGAAATAGACCAAATAGTAGATAACCAAAATAAAAAAGATAATGTTTTAATTGACGTAAGACAGGGTTTTCGTTATGATGGAATAAGCGAACCAATTGATTTACTAGCTGGACATATTCCCGGGGCAGTGAATATTTGTTTTGATCAAAACTTAGATGCAGAGGGAAATTTTAAAAGTAAGCAAGATTTAAGACAATTATATCACAGTGTAGTAAAGGGATGTAATAAAGTTAATGTTCAGTGCGGCTCAGGGGTAACAGCCTGCCATACTATTTTGGCCTTAGTGCATGCAGGTTTTGATTTACCAACACTTTATGTGGGATCATGGTCTGAGTATAGTAGAAGTAATTTTCCAAAGATTACTAAAGAATAAACAAAATATAAAAGGGCTATCTTACTATTTGTAAGTAGCCCTTTTTGCTTTTTAGCTATTTATTTGGTCCCAAAGTACATCGGATGGTGGATCTGCTTTAAGGGTAAGCTTTTCTTTGGTTACTGGATGAATAAAAGTCAAACTTCTAGCATGAAGATGTATTCCTCCATCTGGGTTACTTCTGTCAAAGCCATATTTTAAGTCACCTTTTATAGGACATCCAATAAAAGATAATTGTGCTCTAATTTGGTGATGTCTACCTGTGTGAAGATCAATTTCTAAAGCAGAATATTTCTTGAATTGATGGAATATTTTGTAACTCAATTTAGCTTGCTTGCTATTTTTCACTTCTTTAGCATGAGCTCTAGAGGTGTTGTTTTTGGGATTTCTAACTAAATAATGTTCTAAAACATCTTCTGTTTTAGGAGGTGCATCCTTCACCACTGCCCAATATGTTTTTTGGGTATCTCGGTTTTTAAAGGATTCATTTAAGCGAGTCAGTGCTTTAGATGTTTTAGCAAAGACAATAATACCCGAGGTAGGTCTATCTAAACGGTGTACTACACCTAAGAAAGCCTCTCCTGGTTTATTAAAGGCTCTTTTCAAATAGTCTTTTACTATATCACTTAATGGCTTATCATTGGTTTTATCCCCTTGTACAATATCTCCAACACGCTTATTGATCACAATAATATGATTGTCTTGGTAGATTATTTGTAGATTGTCAATGTTAGAAACAATTTTCATGGATGCATATTTTAAACAAAAATATCCTTTTTAAAAGTAAAAAGGATATTTTTAGTAATACTATATTAAATCAAGTTTTAATATTGTTCATTTTCATTTGGAAAGTCAACCGACTTAACATCTTGAACATATTGTGCAACTGCTTGTGACATTTGCTCATAGATATTTAAATATCTACGTAAGAACTTTGGGTTGAATTCATGAGTTAATCCAATCATGTCGTGAACTACTAAAACTTGACCATCTACGCCACTTCCTGCTCCAATACCAATAACAGGGATAGAAATACTTTCAGCTACTTTACGTGCTAATTCAGCAGGTATTTTCTCTAATACTAATGCAAAACACCCGATTTCTTCTAGCATTTTAGCATCTTTGATTAGTTGCTGTGCTTCTTCATCTTCTTTTGCTCTTACAGTGTAAGTACCAAATTTATAGATAGATTGTGGTGTTAAACCAAGGTGTCCCATAACTGGAATACCAGCATCTAAGATTCTTTGGATTCCTTCTTTAATTTCATGTCCACCCTCCATTTTCACAGCATGAGCTCCACTTTCTTTCATAATGCGGATAGAAGAACGAAGTGCTTCTTGTGGGTCAGATTGATAAGAACCAAAAGGAAGGTCTACAACTACTAAAGCTCTGTCAGCTCCACGTACTACAGATTGAGCATGATATATCATCTGATCTAAAGTAATAGGAAGAGTAGTTTCATGTCCGGCCATTACGTTACTAGCAGAATCACCAACTAACATTACATCTATACCACCAGCCTCTAAAGCCTTAGCCATGGAGTAATCATAACAAGTTAACATAGATATCTTTTGACCATTGGCTTTCATATCTATTAGTGATTTTGTAGTCACTTTTTTATAATCTTTTTTTGCTACTGACATTTTTAATGTTTTTTAGAAAGTGTAAAGGTAAAGAATTTAGCAACAAAACCACTTTTAAAAGGGAAAAATCCTCAGATATTCCACCAATACACTAAAAAGTCACTACTATACCATAAAGTAGGTAAGTATAATAATCAATTTACGGAGCAAAGCGGTTTTTTTACTATCTTTAAAAGAGAAATAGGTGAAAATACTAGGTTTTCTCTTTTTTGTACTAACTTAAATACTGCTAATGGAGACTAAGTTTTATTCTGAAAAAAGTGTTTTCTTTTTATTGCTTTCGTTAATTATACCTGTGGCTATTATTTGCTACGCACAAATAAGATATGAAAATAGCTGGTTTATTTTAGTGACTATGTTACTAGTTATGCTAGTGAATCTATATCTATTCTTTTTTACCTATTATATGGTTACAGAGGATAAATTAATCGTTAAAATCGGCTTTATTACCTATAAGACTATACCTCTAAAGGATATAAAAAGCATAAAAGAAGATAAGAGTGTAAGAAAAGGTTTAGCCACTAGTTGGAAAAATAGGATTGAAATCTTTTACAGTAATACCAGTGTTATAGTTTCTCCAAAGAACATAGAGGAATTTTTACATAAAGTTAATTCGTAAATTTTATGCTTTTTGTAAAGTCATAAAAGCTACGTATAAGGCCAACTAAAAAAATTGGCTTAGGCTTTGTAAAAGGTATATGGAGTGAATTAAAGACATAAAAAAATCTGCTTGAGGATACCCCAAGCAGATTTTTTTTATTTATAGCCTATAGGTCATAATGCCAAAGGTTTTTAACAATCTGATAAGTTTACTGCCACAGCTAGCCCTCCTTCAGAAGTTTCTTTGTATTTGTTATTCATATCCTTTGCTGTTTCCCACATAGTGTTCACTACTTTATCCAAAGGAACTTTAGCATTTTTAGGGTCCGTTTCTAGAGCTAATTCAGCGGCATTGATAGCCTTTAAAGCTCCCATTGTATTTCTTTCAATACAAGGTACTTGTACTAAACCTGCAATTGGATCACATGTCAATCCTAAGTGATGTTCCATGGCAATCTCTGCTGCAATAGTTACCTGCTCTGGTGTTCCTCCCATTAATTCACATAATGCTCCTGCTGCCATAGCACTAGATACGCCAATTTCTGCCTGACATCCTCCCATGGCTGCTGATATAGTAGCTCCTTTTTTGAAGATACTACCTATTTCTCCTGCAACCATTAAGAATTGTTGGATTTCTTTATCAGAAGCTTTATGGTTTTCAATTACTAAGTAATACATCAATACTGCAGGAATTACCCCTGCACTACCATTAGTAGGAGCAGTAACTACTCTACCTAATGCAGCGTTTACTTCGTTAACTGCTAAAGCAAAACAACTTACCCACTTTAAAATTTGTCTAAAGTATACTTTTGTTTTTCTAATAGTTTGCAACCATTCTTGTGGGTTGTTATAAGGAAGGTCTCCTTTTAATTTACTATGGGTGTCATATGCTCTACGTCTAACGTTTAAGCCTCCTGGTAATACTCCTTCGGTATGACATCCAATATACATACACTCTAGCATAGTATGCCATACGCGCATTAATTCTTTTTCAATTTCCTCAGGGCTTCTAAGAGAAAGTTCATTTTCATAAACTATTTCCGAAACCTTCTTATTTTGGTCCTTACAATAAGCTAATAATTCGGTAGCCTTGTCAATAGGGAAAGGGAAAGAAGTTTTAATTTCTTGTTTTTCAATATTATCGGCTGTCTCCTCTTTAACAACGAATCCACCTCCAATAGAATAGAATGTTGATTCATAGTATTGGTGCTCATCCACTTTTGCTGTAAAAGTCATTCCATTAGCATGGAAAGGCAAGAATTCTTTATTAAAGACAATGTCTTGTTTTGGATTAAATGGCAATAGACGCTTATTATCCAGATTTAATTGACAAGTGGTATTGATTAAATCAATAATACCACTAATATCATCAATAGGTACATATTCCGGGTCTGCACCACTTAAACCTAGCATTACCGCAAGGTCTGTTGCGTGTCCAATCCCAGTTAGAGATAAAGAGCCATATAAATCTATTCTTATATGAGTAACCTGGTCAAATAAGTCGCGGTCATGCAATTCTTTTAAAAAAAGTTCTGCAGCACGCCAAGGTCCTAGAGTATGCGAACTAGATGGACCAACGCCAATCTTTAGCATATCAAATACAGAAATACATTCCATAAAGTAGTTTGGTTTTAATAATTACGAAGATAGCCAAATTCTATTCTGTTCCAACTTTTTGGCTTTTTTTTCTTAGCCTTAGATAATGTTTATGTTGGTATATAATTAATTAAGTGTTTTTTTTTGCAGTAAAAAGATTTGAAAACAGTAAAAAAATATTTAATTTTAAAGGAGTGTTATAAAATATTAAGTGCAATGTAATCTTGTTAAAAAAAGATATTTTTATTTGTTAAAAATAAAAAATTACATTACTTTTATGTGACTTTCTGATAAAAACAAGGGAAGAATCCTATATGTGAGTTTTTTTTTGTTTTGCCGGAAGGAGAAATCTCTGCCGTTTTTAACATTTATAAAAGCTATGGTTCTAGTAAAAATGACAACTTGTCATTGAATTTTGCAAGAATAATGTAATTAAAGGTAAAAAATGACATAATTGTGGATTGGCACAATCCTTGTCTAAGTAGCAGGGAGCTTCAAGCTCACAATTAATATAGAATTGAAAATTAATAGAAGTATAAAAAGTAAATTATAAAAATATTATGAGTAAAATTATTGGTATTGACTTAGGGACTACAAACTCATGTGTTGCTGTAATGGAAGGTAACGAGCCTGTAGTAATTCCAAATGCTGAAGGTAAAAGAACAACTCCGTCAGTAGTTGCTTTTGTTGAAGGTGGTGAAATTAAAGTAGGAGATCCTGCAAAACGTCAGGCAGTGACTAACCCTACTAAAACAATCTCTTCAATCAAGAGGTTTATGGGAGAGACTTACTCTCATATTGCTAAGGAAGCAAAATCAGTTCCTTACAAAGTTGTAAAAGGAGATAATGATACTCCACGTGTAGATATCGACGGACGTTTATATAGTCCACAAGAGATTTCTGCAATGATTTTACAGAAAATGAAAAAGACAGCCGAAGACTATTTAGGACAAGAAGTTTCTGAAGCAGTTATTACGGTACCAGCATATTTTAATGATGCACAACGTCAAGCTACAAAAGAAGCTGGAGAAATTGCAGGATTAAAAGTTAGACGTATTATCAACGAACCAACTGCTGCTGCTTTAGCGTACGGTTTAGATAAAACAGGTAAAGACCAAAAAGTTGTTGTTTATGACTTAGGAGGAGGAACATTTGATATTTCTATCCTAGAATTAGGAGACGGAGTATTTGAAGTACTTTCTACAAACGGAGACACTCACTTAGGAGGGGATGATTTTGATAACGTTATTATTAACTGGTTAGCAGAAGAATTCAAAAGCGCTGAAGGAGTTGACTTACGTGAGGACCCAATGGCTTTACAACGTTTAAAAGAAGCTGCTGAGAAAGCAAAAGTAGAATTATCTTCTGCTACACAAACGGAAATTAACCTTCCTTATGTGACTGCTACAGCTTCAGGACCAAAACACTTAGTTCAAACTTTAACTAGAGCTAAATTTGAGCAATTATCAGATGATTTAGTTCGTCGTTCAATGATTCCTTGTGAGAAAGCATTAAAAGATGCTGGAATCTCTAAATCAGACATTGATGAGGTAATCTTAGTTGGAGGTTCTACTCGTATCCCAAGAATCCAAGAAGAAGTGGAAAAATTCTTTGGTAAAAAACCACACAAAGGAGTTAATCCAGATGAGGTTGTTGCTATTGGAGCTGCTATTCAAGGTGGTGTTTTAACAGGTGATGTTAAAGACGTATTATTATTAGATGTTACTCCACTTTCTTTAGGTATTGAGACAATGGGTGGTGTATTTACTAAATTAATTGAGTCAAATACAACTATTCCTACTAAAAAATCTCAAGTATTCTCTACTGCTGCAGATAACCAACCATCGGTTGAAATCCACGTTTTACAAGGAGAAAGACCAATGGCTGTAGATAACAAAACTATTGGACGTTTCCATTTAGATGGTATACCACCAGCACAAAGAGGAGTGCCACAAATTGAGGTTACTTTCGATATTGATGCTAACGGAATTATCAAAGTTTCTGCTACAGATAAAGGAACAGGAAAATCTCACGATATTCGTATCGAGGCTTCTTCAGGATTAACAGAAGAAGAAATCCAAAGAATGAAACAAGAGGCTGAGGCTAATGCTGAAGCGGATCAAAAAGCTAAAGAAGCTGTAGAGAAAATCAATGAGGCAGATGCTATGATTTTCCAAACAGAAAAGCAATTAGCTGAGTTTGGTGAGAAATTATCAGAGGCTAATAAAACAAACATCCAAGGTGCTTTAGAAGAGTTGAAAAAAGCTCACGAATCTAAAGATATCGCTACTATCCAACCTGCACTTGATAAAATCAATGAGGCTTGGAAAGCAGCTTCTGAGGAAATGTACAATGCTCAAGGGGGACAAGAACAAGGAGCTCCAGAGCAAGGTGGACAATCTACTAACGAAGATGGTACACAAGATGTAGAATACGAAGAAGTGAAATAATTCGCTTTTTACAATAACAAAGGCCAGATTCCAAAAGGATCTGGCCTTTTGTTTTTTAAGTAATTCTCTTATGGTGAGTTTAACCAAAAATGCTTAATTTACATCGAATAAGAAATTCAACCGTATATGCATAGTTTACAACAAAGTAATTTAGATTTTTTGAAGGCTCTAAGCCAAAATAACAATAGAGAGTGGTTTAGTGAGCACAAGGAAGATGTGGAGGCTAATATGAAAGATTTTAAGGCTTTTTTTGCTGAGGTTGAAAAAGAAATGAATCAAGTAGATCACTTAGAGAAATTCCACATGTATCGCATTTATAGAGATGTAAGGTTCTCCAAGGATAAGACTCCTTATAAAAACCATATTGGTTTTCATATTGCTAGAACTAAGCCTTTATTAAGGGGAGGGTACTATATTCATATAGAACCAGGAAATAGTTTCGTTGCTGGAGGACTATGGGCCCCAAATAAGGAAGATCTTTTTCGTTTAAGACAAGAAATCGAAGCTGATGCTGATTCTTTTAGAGAGGTTTTAAATCAAAGCCAAATCAAAGACTTCTTTGGTGAGCTAAAAGGGGAGGAGCTTAAAACAGGTCCTAGGGATTTTGATAAAAACAGTCCCAATCTGGACCTATTAAAAAAAAAGCAATTCTATTTGCAGAGAAACTTTGATGATAAAAGCCTACTAAGGGAAGATTTCGTCTCTCAAATAGTGGAGAGCTTTTTGACAATGAGGCCTTTGTTTGATTTGTTTTCAGAGGTACTAACCCATGATAGCAATGGTGTACCTTTATATGAGTAAAAAGATAAGCTGTTTTCCCTTGGAGAAAACAGCTTATCTTTTTTAAGAACAAGGCTTAATATATCTTTACTTCAAATATTTTATCCCAATTTTTTCCAGTGACAAAGAAAGTATTGGTGTTTTTATTATAGGCAATACCATTGAATACATCTCTATCCTCATGGTAGGTGGTTTTGTTTAATAAATCATTAAAATCAATAATATTTAAAATTTCTCCATTTTTAGGGTCTACCACTGCAATGGCATTTTGTCCATAGAAATTGGCATATATCTTACCATCTACCCACTCTAATTCGTTCACTCCTTCAATGGCAGAACGATTGGTGTATACCTGGATTTGATCTACCTCTTTAAAGGTATTTGGATCTACTTTGTAAATAGTATTAGTACCATCACTCATATAAAGATATTGACCGTCATTGGTAAGTCCCCAACCTTCCATTTTCTTGAAGTAATCAAAGGAATCTATTTGCTCTAGGGTATTTAAGTCGTACACAAAACCTTTATTGTTTAACCAAGTAAGTTGATAAAGTTTATCGTTTAAAATAGTACATCCTTCTCCGAATATAGAAGTAGGTAAATTGTTAATTTGCAATACCTTTCCTGTTTTTGGATCTACTTTTCTAACACTTGAAATACCTGTTTTTCCAGTACCACCACTTTTACTTGTTCCACCTCCAACTCCATTTCCAGTACTCTCATATAATAGGCCATCGTAAAACTCTAGCCCTTGAGTATATGCATTTATATCATGGGGATAAGTATTGACAATACTATAGTTTAAAAACGTTGGTTGCACAGAAGACATAATTTCAATTGGCGTGGTAAAGGTTTTACTGTTTTTCCCAACATAAGCTGTAGCTTTTATGGTTTTCTTACCTAATTTTTGGCCTCTTAAATCAAAGTTTTTTACCTCATTATCCTGTGAGGATAAGATTTTTTGGTCATTAAGGTAATAAACCACAGAGTCTACTTTTACATTTTCTGTGGTTTTTAAACGCAGTTTTAACGCATCTTTAGGGCTATATTGTTGTTTTAATTGACTAGTATCAATGGAAATGAGATTTTTTTCTATATTTTTTTCTTGAGAACAACCACTTACGGTAAGGCCTAAAGTTAAGGCTATTAGTAGGTTAGCTTTTATCATAGTCGTATAATATTTTTATACAAGATACAAATCTTATGGATAAAAGTATAAAAGACTTGGAAAAATATAAAATGGTTGTATATTTGCACTGGCAAGTCCTACACGACCAGCTCCTGCAGAATCCTCCAGGGTGGGAACGCAGCAAAGGTATGCGGTTGTAGCGGTGCGATGTAGGTAGCTTGCCACTTTTTTGTCTCCCATAGTGGAGATTTTTTTTTGCTTTATCCTTTCCAAAGCAGTTTTATTAGGCTATCTCTTTTTTTAATGTTACTTTTTGAAAAATATTTGGTGTTTTATAGTCTATTTTAATAAAGAAAAAATATATTAAGGGTATCGCTTTTACTCTGAGATGCTTTTTGTTATTTTTGAAGTAAAATACTTCAAATTGAAAAATATAATAAAGAAGGTAGTAAAATTAGCCCTATGGGTTGGTGGTTGTATTTTAGCATTACTTTTATTGCTAATAGTTTTGATACAGTTACCTTTTATTCAAAATAAAATAAAGGATGTTGCCATTGGTTTTGTGCATAACAAAATAGGTACGCCTATTTCTTTGGAACGCATTTCTATCGCCTTTCCCAAGCAAATTGTAATAGATGGGCTGTATATAGAATCCCAGCAAAAAGATACCTTACTTTATACCAAATACCTTGGGGTGGATATTGGTTTTTTTAAATTACTAGGTAATACGGTTGAGATATCTAATATTGATTTAGAAGGTTTAACAACCACTGTTAAAAGGGATAGTTTACAAGGGTTTAACTTTGATTATATCGTAAATGCTTTTGCTAGCGATACCCCTGAGGAACCTTCTGAATCTAAGCCTATGGATATACAACTAGGGGATGTCAACCTTAAAGATATTAAGGTGAACTTTCAAGATGACTACCAAGGCCACCATTTAAAGATGGAACTAGCAGACCTTTTAGCTAAAGTCAAAGATATTGACCTAGAGAAAGAGCATTATGGTCTTTCAAAAATTGCAGTAGATGGTCTTAAGATAGACTACCAAAAGAGCCCATCTCTTGAAGCAGAGGCTTTACCAGAAGCCCAAGATTCTCTAGCAATAAAGACATCAGATACTTTACCTAGTTTAGACTTGGGAATTATCTCTTTGAGCAATTTTGATATTACCTACAAAGACCAAGAAAGTAAACTACAAGCTGCGCTGGTGATGAAGCAATTAGAGGTAGATTTTCACAGAATTGATTTAAATACACAACAAATAGAAATTGATAATGTACTGTGGAACAATACCTATATCAAGGCACTGTTTTTAGAAAATAATTTACCCCTTACTTTGGATGTCCAAAAACAGACTAGTTCCCAGGAAGTTGTAGATACTAAAGTCGATAGTATCTCAAGTACTTTACCATGGCAAATAAGTGTAAAACAAATAAGCGTAGGTTCTATTGGGGTGGATTTTGACGATGAGAATTTTAAAGCTCAAAATAGTGGATTGGATCCCTACCATATTGGTATAAGTGATCTAGGAGTTCAGGTGAAGGATTTTCAATTCTCTGGCAGTACTATAACTGCAAATATCAAAGATTTTGCCTTTAAGGAGAAAAGCGGATTTGTATTGGAGAATTTCAGCACTTACCTTTTATATGATAAGCAAACCTCTTTTATAAAGGATTTTTATTTAAAAACTCCTAATACCAAAATAACTTCTTCTATAGTATTGAATTATCAGGATATAAATACAATAGAAAAGCAATTGGATAAAATTTCTGTAGATGCAAGTATTTTAGATTCTTATATAGGATTTAAGGATATTGATCTACTACTACCTGGTGTATTGCCAAGTGATCAAATCAAAGGTATACAACAAGATAAAATCAGCTTTGATGTTATTGCCAAAGGAAAGGTTGCAGATTTGAATATAGAGAGGTTCTTTGTACGAGCTTTAGGGTCTACCTTTATAAACGCTAATGCCAAGGTGAAGAACTTGCCAGATGTGAGTAAGGCCTATATGGAACTTAACCTAAAAGATCTGCAAACTACCAATAAGGACATTGCAAAAGTGGTGGATAAATCCCTTTTACCTGCCAATATGCAAATACCTGCTTTGATTAAACTACAAGGTTTTGTCAAGGGAAGTATGCAAAATGCCACTACGGATTTAAAACTAACTTCTAGTTTAGGAAACCTAAGTTTAAAGGGCTTATTGGATCAAAGAGCAAAAAATAAAGAAAGCTATTCTTTAGATGTAGAGGTAGATCAATTACAATTAGGCCAGTTAATTGGTAATGATTCCATAGGAATGGTCAATCTTTACCTTGGTGCTAAAGGACAAGGTTTAGATGTAAACACCGCTAAGGCTAGCTTTGAAATGGATTTAAAAGATGCTCATTTTAATGGCTATACGTATAAAGATGCTGTAATAAAAGGTGAGTTGGACCAAGGTGCCTATCAAGTGAATTGGAACAATACAGATCCCAATTTATTAGTAGACTTATCGGCCAAAGGCCAGGTAAGTGATTCGGCTATTAGTTTAGATTTATTGGCTGATTTAAAGAATATAGATTTTAATAAATTAAAATTGGATAGTGAGCCTAGAGTATTAACCACCACTATAAAGGCAAATATGCCTAATATTCTGCCAGATAGTTTAGTGGGAACTCTTCGCATTGAAGACTTAGGTTTTGTTTTGCAAGATAGAGCCTATACTTTACAACCGATTGTCTTTACAGCTTTGGCTCAACCGGGGCAGCGCCAAATGAGTTTAACTTCTCAATTAATTGACTTTAATCTAAGTGGAGATTACGTATTAACAGATTTAACTACAGATTTAACCCAAAGTATTCAAAGTTATTTTAATACCACAGAGCAGCATATAGCCAGCACAGATCAAGACCAAGAACATAAACAGGAGAAGTTCTCCTTTTTTGACTATTCTTTAGACATCAAATACGATAGTGTTTTAAAGGATATGTTACCAGAGCTAACCCAGTTAGAACCTTTTTCTATCGCAGGAAAATACGATCAAAGAACCAATTACATAAGTGTAAAGGGGGGAATATCTAAGTTGGAATACGCAGAAAATACCATTAACAATGTGTATTGGAATATAGAGCCTTATCAAGGAGCTTTGGGCTTTAGCCTTGGTGTGGTAAGTATTTCTAATTCCTTTTTACAATTAAGGGGATTGAATTTACAAGGGGATATGAAGGATAATATGTTGCGTTATAGTTTAAACTTAAGTGACTCTAAAGATAGACTATGCTATGTATTATCGGGTGAGGTAGAAAGTAAAGAAGATCAAATTATCGCAAAACTCTATCCAAAAGGATTTATGCTAGATTACCAAAATTGGCAAATCAATCCTTTAAATGAAATCGTTGTGGATTCTAGTGGGATTTACATCAGCGACTTTGATTTGAGTCAGGGTAATAGTAGCATAAAAATAGCCTCACAAGAAAAAGTAGCCAATAGTCCGCTTCATATACAGTTTGCGGATTTTAATTTAGCAACTTTAACCAAAACAATTCAAAAAGATAAACTTTTAGCTGGTGGAAATATAACAGGTTATGTTAACTTAGAAGATCTTTCTAAGGATTTCCGTTTTGTATCTGATATCGATATTAAAGAGTTTCAGATGATGGAAATGCCTTTAGGAGACTTACACATAGGTGTTAAAAATGCTTCCTTAAGTCAATACTTAGCCAGTGTAGTCTTAGATGGACAAAACAATAGCATTGCATTAAAAGGTATGGCTGACATGCAAGACTCTACTTTGGATATGTCCTTAGACATTTCGCAATTACAAATGGAATTCTTAGCTGGTTTTGTTCCAGAATTACTAAGTGAGGCTCAAGGATACTTTAGTTCTAATTTAAGAATTAGCGGAAAAATGGATGACCCTAAAGTATTAGGTGATTTTAAATTCAACAATATAGGTTTCCATGTAAATACCCTTAATGCAGACTTTACAGATATTAATGAGTCTATCACATTTGTGGATAATGCTATTAACTTTGATAGGTTTACTATAAAGGATAGCGACGGAAATATTTTAGTGGTTAACGGACAAGTTTTAACCAAGAACTACGCCAATGTAGGTTTTAAATTAGATATCACAGCCAATGATTTCAAAGCAGTAAACTCTACTTCTAAGGACAATGAAATGTACTATGGAACTTTGGTGTTTGACACAGCTATGAAAATTAGAGGTGATATGAATAAGCCTGTAGTTAGCGGTGAAATAGGAGTAGGGCCAAAGACGGACTTCACCATTGTAATGCCACAAGAAGACCCATCTATTGCAGATAGAGAAGGAATAGTAGAATTTGTGGACCAACAGAGTTTGCAAAATGCAGAGCTAATGAAGTACCAAGAAGACTTTAATACTTCGGCCATTATGGGATTAGATGTTTCTTTGATTATTAAAGTAAGCAAAAGTGCTGTCTTTAGTATGATCATGGATAAGAGCAGTGGAGATAAAGTGGTTTTAAAAGGACAAGGAGATTTAGTAGGGGGTATTGATCCCTCTGGTAAGGTTACTCTAAGTGGTAGATATGAGTTTGATGAAGGATCCTATGATTTGAGTTTCAATATGATTAAAAGGAAATTTGAAGTACAAAAAGGTAGTTCTATCATTTTCGCAGGAGATCCGACCGATGCCATTTTAGATTTAACTGCTATTTACCAGGTCAATGCTGCTCCGATAGATTTATTGTCTAATCAGTTAAGCTCACTGAGTCCAAGTCAGCAAAACATGTATAAGCAAAAGATACCTTTCCAAGCTTTGTTAATGATGAAAGGACAACTCTTAGAGCCCGAAATTAGTTTCGATATTAAATTAAAAGACGATATAACGAGTGTTTCTGGAGATGTAATTAGCAATACTAATACCAAACTAGCTCAGTTAAGGAATAATGAGTCGGAAATGAACAAACAAGTTTTCGCTCTTTTACTATTGAATCACTTTATTGGAGAAAACCCTTTTGAGAGTAGTGCAGGCGGATTAAGTGCCGGGGCAATTGCCAAGCAAAGTGTTAACCGTATACTATCGGATCAGTTAAATAATTTGGCTAGTAGTTTAATATCAGGAGTGGAACTGAACTTTAACTTAGAGAGTAGTGATGATTTTTCTACTGGTTCAAAGCAAAGTAGAACCGATCTTAATGTGGCGGTTTCTAAAAGGTTGTTTTCCGACCGTTTGAAGGTAACAGTAGGTAGTAGCTTTGAAGTAGAAGGAAACCAAAGACAAAATGAGCAATCGGCTAATATAGCTGGGGATGTAGAATTAGAGTACGCCCTTAGCCAAGATGGAAGGTATCTATTAAGAGTATATAGAAAAAATAGATATGAGGTAGCCCTTCAAGGTCAAGTAGTAGAGACTGGGGTAGGATTTGTAATTACTATGAGCTACCAACACTTTAAGGAGTTATTTGAAAATTCTAGAGATAAGAAACAATTGAAAAAGCAATTAAGAGAGCAAACTAAAGATGAAAAGAAACAACAAGAGGACTAGAACATTTAACGCAATTGTAGTGATCCTATTAACTTTGGCTTTGTACTCTTGTAGTAATACCAGGTATATTTCAAAAGGGGATTATCTTTATACTGGAGCGCAAATTAATATAATTAGCGATTCAATGTCAGCTAAGAAGAAAACGGCAATGGTGGAAGAGCTAGAGGGATTAGTTCGCCCCATTACTAATAGTTCTTTTTTTGGTTTTCGACCTAAATTATTCTTTTACAATTTAGGAGGAAATCCTTCTAAGGATAGTAAACTAAGAAATTGGTTTAGAACAAAATTAGGCCAAGCTCCTGTATTATTTGACAAGGTAGATATGGACTTTAATGCATCTATATTGAGTAACCGCTTGGAAAATGAGGGGTATTTTAATGTAGTAGTGAGTGCAGATACTTTAAAAACTGGTCAGAAAAAAAGAGGCGTACAGTATAATGTTACCCCAAAGGATCAGTACTTAATTAATAAAGTTACCTTCATTAATGACTCTACTCCTTTGCAGGAGTTAATTTATAAAGGTAGAAAATATACAACTCTTAAACCTGGAGATCCATATAATCTGGAAACCATTAAGGAGGAAAGAGTGCGCTTTGATAATTATGTGAAAAATAAGGGATACTATTATTTTAGTGCCAATGATTTAATTGTGCAAGTGGACTCCTCTGTAGGTGACCATAAAGTAGACTTATATGTGAGGGTTAAAAACACGGCGCCTAAACCAGGGTTGTCTCCTTATAGTATTGACAGTATTTTTGTATATACCGATTATGTATTGTCCGATACTGGCTTACAACAACAAGCTGATTCAGCCACCTTATATAAAGATCTTCGCATTATAGATCCTAAGAAAACCTTTACACCCCAAATTTTTGATAGGGCTATATTTCTGGAGACAGGCGAATTATACAATCGAAACAAACACAATATGTCTTTGAATAGATTGGTAAACTTAGGAGTGTTTAAATTTGTGAAAAACTCTTTTGAGATATCCGATACCCTAAACCATAAACTAAATGTGTATTACTTCTTAACCCCAGATAACCCTAAAGCTATCCGCTTGGAGTTATTAGGTAAGAGTAACTCGGCTAGTTACCAAGGTGCTGAAATCAATTTAAACTGGAGTAATAAAAATACTTTTAGAGGAGCAGAATTACTTTCAGTAAGTGCTTATGGTGGGGCAGATTTTCAGATGTCCGCAGAGAACAAAGGATATAATATTTATAAGGCCGGAATAGAGACTTCCTTGACTTGGCCTCGATTAATTTCTCCATGGAATTTTAAAAATGTAAGTACCTATACTCCTAAGACAAAAGCAACCTTAGGGTATGAATACTTAGAGAGAAGGAAATTATATGCCTTAAACTCCTTTAAGGCCTCTTGGGGATATATATGGAGACAAACTCCTTATGTAGAACATCAATTTAACCCCATAGAGGTAACTTATGTGGCGCCTCAACATGTTACTGACCTTTATCACCAGTCTGCTCAAGGAAATCCATCGTTGGAAAAAGTATTGGAGAAACAATTTATTTTTGGTCCTACCTATAGTTTTACTTATACCAATACCATGAGGAATTTTAAAGAGCATACCTACTATTATAGAGGACTAGTAGATTTATCTGGTAACCTATTAGGACTTGCTTTGGGAGCAGACCAAAAGAAGGGAGACCAAAAAGAGATATTAGGGGTAGCTTTTAGTCAATTTGTAAAGTTAGACCAAGAATTTAGACATTATTGGAAATTATCTAAAGAGTCTACTTTAGTAAGCCGCTTTCGAGCTGGAGTTGGTATTGCTTACGGGAACTCATATGGAATGCCTTATAGTAAGCAGTTTTTCATAGGAGGTACCAATAGTATACGTGCTTTTAAGGCTAGAAGCCTTGGGCCAGGTAGTTTTAATCCACATAGCTTAAATACAGCCTTTGTACCCGATCAAGGTGGAGATATGATTTTGGAGTTCAATATTGAATACAGAAAGAAATTATTTAGTATTGTACATGGGGCCTTGTTTGTCGATACAGGGAATATTTGGAATCTAAACCATGTAAGTGACCGTCCAGGTGGTAAGTTCACTAGAGATTTTTATAAAGAAATTGCAGTAGGTACTGGGGCAGGTCTACGTTTTGATGTTACCTTTTTAGTTCTTAGACTAGATTTGGCTTTCCCTTTAAGGGTGCCTTATAACCCAAAAGGAGAGAGATGGGTAATAGATGATATTCGCTTTGGAAGTTCAAAATGGAGAAAAGAGAATTTAATGCTCAACTTCGCTATTGGTTATCCTTTCTAAGAAAGCTATAAACGCATTATTTTAAAAGGGTAAAACTTCTTTTTTGTAGAGAGACTTTACCCTTTTCTTATTAAATACTACATATTGGGGAAAGCATCCCCATTCTATAGATCTGCATAATATACTTATTTTAGTAGGTTTTAAAACATGTAATCTAATTTATTGTACTGATTGTTAGTTGGTTATTATTTTAATTATGTGTGAGTTATTTTAATAGAATAGTGTATTGGCATGATTTTCTCTATATAAGTAAGTGTAAGGTGTTATAAAAAAAAGAGTTTCACTCTTTGTTATGAAAAAGAAAATGTATTGAATAGTTTATAAGACTTAAGTCTTATTTAGAATACAAAAAAAAGATCGTTAGTAAGGTGAGGAAGAGAAATCTTCTGGTATTAGGGAGCATATTTGCTCCCTTTTCTTTTGCTTCTATAGTTAAGTAGTTATAAACCAAGATGCTCACAAAGCAAACAAACTCTAGATCATTCTACTTGTTATCCATTAAAACTTTTACTTCTTAACATATCTAAAGGATATTGAACTAAATAACAAAATTAAAGTCCGAATATATTTATAGGGCATTAGGTTGGTTTTGTTCGAATATGAATGATATACAAATAGCTTTAGCTTATAAAAACTATTTTTAAGTAGTTATTTTTGATAAAAGTATAGTTTGTAAATAGTATAAAGAAGTAAATTAATTGATAAGGAAGGTTAAATTTTCGCTTGAATTGGTTAGTGAGGTAGAAAAAGGTTAAATTTGTCACTAGCACCCTAAAATAAAACAATAAATATGAGTCACAAGATTCTTGTAATAGATGATGATGTACCATTTTGCGAAATGCTTAAAGCCTTTTTAACCAAGAAAGGGTATGTTGTTTCAAATGCCTATTCTGCTGCAGAGGCTGAGCAACAAATAACAAGCAACTCCTTTGATATCGTTTTAACTGACGTTCGACTTCCTGATAGAGATGGAATGGAATTATTGAAGCTAATTAAGGGACAATCTCCTGGATCTCAAGTAATTTTGATGACTGGATACACAGAGATACGTACCGCTGTTAATGCAATGAAATTGGGAGCTTTTGATTATGTAGCTAAACCTATTAATCCAGATGAGATCCAATTGACTATTAAAGCAGCATTGGAGGCTAAAAATGATCCAATTCAACATACAACCGTAACTAGCTCTAAAAAGGTAGGTAGTTCTAAACAAAATAAAGCCAATACATCCCACACTCAAACTTATGTAAAAGGACAAAGTGATGTTTCTTTACAATTACATGAGTATATTGAACTTGTAGCTCCTACTAATATGTCGGTATTAATTATCGGAGATAGTGGTACAGGCAAGGAGAATATTGCACATTCTATCCATTTAAAAAGTAAAAGAGCAGATAAGCCCTATATTGCTGTAGACTGCGGAGCCATTCCTAAGGAGTTAGCATCAAGTGAGTTCTTTGGACATATAAAGGGATCTTTCACTGGAGCTGTTGGCGATAAAATAGGTCATTTTGAAGCGGCTAATGGTGGAACTATTTTCTTAGATGAAGTGGGAAACCTTTCCTATGAGGTACAGGTACAATTATTAAGGGCCTTACAGGAGAGAAAAGTAAAACCTGTAGGGAGCAGCAAAGAAATTGAAGTTGATATTCGTGTAATTGCTGCAACTAATGAAGATTTACCTAATGCAGTTAGAGAAGGAGAGTTTAGAGAAGACTTATACCACCGTTTGAACGAGTTCGGTATTGTAGCTCCTCGTTTGTGTGATAGAAAGGAAGATATATTGCATTTTGCTTATCACTTTTTAAATACCTCTAATGAAGAATTAGAAAAAGAAGTACAAGGTTTTTCTACAGAGGTTGAAAAAATATTTTTAACCTATGATTGGCCTGGGAACCTTCGCGAGATGAAAAATATTATCAAGCGATCTGTTCTTCTAACAAGAGGGGATACTATAGAAGAGGAAGTACTTCCTTTAGAATTAAAGCAACCTTTTGCTCCTGAGCCTATAGCTGTAAAGCAAGTGCAGGAGACAGAATCAGAGGAGGATCTAAAATTGTTTTCTTCTAAAAACGAAGAGCAAGCTATTCGTTTAGCTCTTGAGAAGGTAAAATTTAATAAAACCAAAGCTGCTCAAGTATTGGGAATAGATAGGAAAACATTATATAATAAGATGAAATTATATAATATCGAATTATAATAACTAGCCTTTAAAGTAAAGGTTGGTTTAAAGCTACAAAAGGCCTTTCTTGTTGGAGAAAGGCCTTTTACATTATAGGTATCAAAACTTTTTTAGCTAAAAGGATTAATTTGATCGGCTGTTGGAAACTCTTGTGAAGTAGTTTTTAAACTTTGGTCGAAATCAAATTTAGCAGCATCGGTAGCTTTACCACCTCCTGCTAGTTTTACGCGATCTAGCAAAGAAAGAGCTAATTTTTCTTCCTCCCTTTGTTCACTTACTAGCCATTGTAGGAAGTTCCATGTAGCCCAATCTTTTTGTTCAAAAGCAAGGGTAACAATATTATGGATAGCCTCTGTGTTTTTAACCTCTTGTTGAAATACCATTTCAAAGCATTCTAAAAGAGATTTAGGTTCGCTTCCAGGGGCCTGTATAGCTTGGATTGTTACCTTAGCTCCTCTTTCCTGTACATATTCAATAATTTTAGCCATATGTACCCTTTCTTCTTGGGCATGTCGCATTAAAAAACTACTTACCCCAGCCATATTCGCTTGGTCTGCCCAACAAGATAACATCAAGTATACTTGGGAAGAAAAAGCCTCTAAGGTGATTTGATCATTAAGGGCACTAGTTAATTCGGAAGATAAACGATTTGTTTTCATAATATTTTTTTTGATTGTTCTGTATCTTGGTTCGTTTAAAGATACAAAATATTGCCCTGTTATAGAAGGAGTTAAATGTTAAATAATAGGGCTTTTGTTTGTTTTGTATTAAAATAAATAAAGATAAGCTTTGGGTTGAGGTTTTATTTTTACCTTTGTATAAAATAGAGAATTATATATTATGGACATACAAACCTTGATTCAAAAGAACCTTGATGAACTATTTTATTTAGCGGATAAAAAGCGAGTACTAAATACTGTTATGGTAGTTCGTATTGGTGCCTTTGTGGGGGCAGCTGTATTAAGAGGTCGATTTGCTGATCAAAAGGAGGTTTCTCAAGAGGAGATTAATGGAGTGTTTGGAATTATTGGAGATTTTTGCAGAATGAGTTTCGGAGGACGTAGTTTTTCAAAAGTACATTTCAATAAAATGGTGAAATTAGCACTAGAATTGATACAAGAAACTAGTTTTGATCAAGACGTAGAAGAGTTTATTGCTAGCCTACAAGAAGATTAAGTTTAAAATGCATATACTTTTAAGACTGCCTTTTTACAAGGGCAGTCTTTTTTTTTGTAATTAAGTAAGGTGTATATTTTTATGACTTATTTGTGGTTGAGATACCTTGTTGTTTGGCAGCATAAAATAAGTTATCTTTCAACAAATAAATTAACTACCTAACACGAAATGAAAAAACACCAAAAAAAGTCCAAAGCACCTGGCTTTGGTCAAGGAGTAAAAATGCTTAGCCTAGCTTTTTTCGCTCTTGGATCTATAACGGGTTATGCACAAAAAAAACCATTAGATCATTCCCTTTATGACCAATGGGAAGCCATAGGAAGCAAAGCTTTTACCAACGACGGTAAATGGCTTTTTTACCAAGTTAACCAACAGCAAGGAGATGCTACTCTTTATTTAAAAACCACAAAACTTGATAAGACTTTAGTAGTGGATAGAGGGGAATCCGCCGTATTTACGGGAGATTCTAAATTTGCAGTTTTTAGTATTGTTCCTACTTATGAGGATTTAAAACAAGTTCGAATTAAAAAGAAAAAGCAAGATGAGATTGCTAGAGACTCTATAGGGATTGTTAATCTTCAATCGGGTGCTATGACTAAGTACGCCAATATTAAGTCCTTTAAAGTACCGGAGAAAAATAGTAGTTTTTTAGCCTATTTATTAGATCCAATTACAGAGAATTCAGATGATACGAAGGACCAAGGTGATGCTAATTCTAGCGATAATGCTCTTGTAATCCAGGATACTAAAGACAAAAAGTCTTCGGATAAAAAACAAAGTTTTGAACTTGTAGTAGAGAATTTAATTACTTCTAGTAAACAGAGTTTTGAGAATGTTAGTGATTATTACTTTGATAGTCAAGGAAAGTATTTGGTTTTTGTAACCAAAGCCTCAACATCTAAGAAAAAGCAAGATAAAAAAGAAGTCTCTGAACAAAATCAAGTAGAAGATAAGAAGACCTATGGGGTATATGCCTTAGATTTAAAGACAAATAAGGTGGTTAGTATTCTAGAAAACCAAGAAGAATACTCTCAGTTTGCTTTTGCTAAGAACTCTGCAAATTTTGCTTTTATCGCCAATAATGACCCAGAGAAGACTTTAGATAAAACCTATAGTATTTACCAAAGTGATTTTGTGAGCCCTGCTACACTTTTAGCAGATAATAAAACTAGAGGGTTACCACAATCTTGGGTTATTTCACCAAATTTTAAACCTGTATTTAGCGAGAATTCAAGTAGAGTGTTCTTAGGTATTGCACCAGCTTTAATGGTAAAGGATACTACTTTAATCCAGGAAGATCATGCTATTGTAGATATCTGGCATTTTAATGAAGATGTATTACAAACCCAACAATTAGCTAATTTAGAGAAAGATTTGAAAAAATCTTACCTAGCAACCATAGATCTAAAAAATAACAATGGTATTGTTGCTTTAGGGGATCAAGAAGTTGATCAGGTTCAATTAGTAGACAAAGGAGATGCTAATTTTGTTTTAGGATCTGGAAATATGGGATACCGTATTCAAAGACAATGGGACATATCACCAGTTGCTTCTTATTATTTAATTGATGTAACAACAGGTAAACGCACCACTGTGGTGGAAAACCTTAGAGGTCAAGTAAGAGTATCACCTAAAGGACAAAGCGTAGTATATTTCAATAGCGAGACTAAGAATTGGTATGCCTATAATGTTGCAGCCAAAACAACCAAAGAGTTAAATAAAGGACTTGAGGTTTCTTTTGCTGATGAATTAAATGATATGCCTGATTTAGCGGGACCTTACCGTATTCAAGGATGGACTACAGGGGATGAGTCTGTTTTAATTAGAGATCGCTATGATATTTGGGAGTTTGCTTTAAATAGTAATAAAGCCCCTAGAATGATTACCAATGGTTATGGAAGAAAGAACAATGTTTCTTTTGATTTAATGAATCTAGAAGAGGATAAGGTAGCTTTTACCACTAAAGAGAATCTTATTTTAACAGCATTTAATACGGTAAATAAGGAGGCTGGTTTTTTCCAAACACAAGTTAGCTCAAAGAAAAATCCAGTAGAACTATTAATGCAAGACTTTAGTGGATTCACGACTTTATTTAAAGCTAAAGACGCCCTTATGTATGGTTACCTAAAAGGCTCATATGCCCAAAGTAATAATTTATATATCACTACTGATCTAAGAAAGGCTACTCAAGTATCCGATATTAATAAGCAACAAGCTTTATATAATTGGGGAACTGCTGAATTAGTAGAATGGGTTACACCAAAGGGATTTGAAAGCCAAGGAGTATTATTTAAGCCAGAGGATTTTGATCCAAATAAGAAGTACCCAATGATTGTATACTTCTATGAGAGATTATCGGATAACTTACATCGTTATGAGGCTCCAGCTCCAACGCCGTCTCGATTGAATATTCCATTCTTTGTAAGTAATGGTTACTTAGTTTTTACACCAGATATAGCTTATATGGATGGCTATCCTGGTAAGAGTGCAGAGGAGTATATCAACTCAGGAGTAGATTATTTAAAACAAAATACTTGGGTGGATGGTGATAAAATTGGAATACAAGGACAAAGTTGGGGAGGTTATCAAGTAACTCACTTAATTACAGTTACGGATATGTATGCTGCAGCTTGGGCTGGAGCTCCAGTGGTAAATATGACATCGGCTTATGGAGGAATTCGTTGGACAACAGGAATGAGTAGACAATTCCAATACGAAAAGACCCAAAGTAGATTAGGTGGAGATTTATGGAATAGTTTAGATTTATATATGGAAAACTCTCCACTATTTAATATGCCAAAAGTTACTACACCTGTGGTTATTATGCATAATGATCAAGATGGGGCAGTGCCATGGTACCAAGGTATTGAGATGTTTATGGCTCTTCGCCGTTTAGGTAAACCAGCTTGGTTGTTAAACTACAATGGAGATGATCATAACCTTATCAAACGTCAAAACAGGAAAGATATCCAAATTCGCCAACAACAATTCTTTGACTATTATCTTAAAGGGGCTAAAGCGCCAGTTTGGATGGTTAAAGGAGTTCCTGCAATAAATAAAGGAAAAGATTGGGGATTTGAATTAACACAAGAGAAAGTACCTTCTAGTTTATAAATAGAAGACACTTAAATCAAGTAAAAGGGACATGTCTAAAATTGGCATGTCCCTTTTTTATTATAATTAAAAATGCATGCTTTTAAAAAAAGAGAAATCAGTGCTATAATAAATAATAAAAGATAATAGCTTTGAAATGAATTGTTTATTATTTTTATTCAATAGGTAGGATGGTAATATAGTGTATATTCCCATGTTGTAAAACGTAAAATAAATTGTCATTTTATCACTTTAAAGGATTCTTAATAGGATGAAAAAAATAGTTGTTTTAGTGTTATTATCCGTGCTTTTTAATTTTTGTAAGAAGCAGAATCTACAAAAAAATGTAGTAGAGGCGACTTATGGTAATTTACTTACTTCAGATATTAATGAAATATATAAGCAGAGTGATTTTAATGGATTTGCTGTTTCTATTGTCAATGACAGTGGAAGTTTATATCAACATGGCTTTGGGTATGCTGATACTCAAAATAAGATACCTTATACGCATAAAACTATTCAAAATGTGGCTTCCATCTCTAAGGTATTTATTGGCATAGCTTTATTAAAAGCTCAGGAATTAGGTAAGTTGCAATTAGATGATCCAATTAATGATTATTTGCCCTTTAAAGTAGTAAATCCTTATTATCCAGATCAAGAAATAACAATTCGGCATTTAGCTACCCATAGCTCAGGTATTGTAGATAATGCGTTTTATTTAAGTAAAAACTACATCTTAAAGCAAGGAGAATTTCCTATAGATGCAAGTTTAAGTTTTGAAGATATGCAAAGCTTTAATCCAAATGATTCTCTAGTGTCCTTAGAGCAATTTTTGCAAAATACACTTGTGCAACACGGTAAATGGAATACAAAGGATACCTATTCCAACTACCAAGCAGCAAGTGTGTATGAATATTCTAATACAGGGGCAGCACTGGCAGCTTTTGTTTTAGAAAAAGCAACAGAAGAGCGATTCGAAGACTTTACCCAAAAGTATATTTTAGATCCTTTAAGTATGAAGGATTCCGGATGGCATTTTGAAAATGTCCATTTTGAGAATTATTCAAAATTGTATGCCGATAAAAACACAGAACTTCCCTTTTACCATATGATTACTTATCCTGATGGGGGCCTTATTACATCTGTGGATGATTTGGGATTATTTTTAACAGAATTAATAAAGGGATATAATCAAAAAGGAGCACTACTAAACCAGGAAAGTTATAAAGAATTCTTCCGCGCCCAATTACAAGAAGAAAATTTTTTAGAAAGGGACCATAACAACCCTTATAATGAAAGTTATAATGTTGGTGTATTTATTGGCTTTGGTTTTTCTGGCTATATAGGTCATACGGGTGGAGATCCTGGAGTAGCTTCCCTTATGTTTTTTAATCCAAAAAACAACATAGGGCGTATTTTGATTCTAAATACCTCTTTTAAAGGGCCAAAGTCAAGTCAGGATTTTTATGGAATATGGAATACTTTGGAGGAGTATCAAGATAAAGTAGATAACTAATCTTTTTTTAGCTCCTCTTAGTAGTAAAGTGAACTCTCTTTTGTTCTAGCTTTTATCAAAATTATATAGGACAATCTTTTTAGACATGAGCCTAAAAGAAAAGCTTTATGTTTTTTTTAGAGACTATTTATATTTAGTTGGGTATTTTTACCTTAATTGTCTTTTAATGGGCAATTTTACTTTATAACTTTTTTTCATGGAACAAATAAAAGCATTACAACGAATCTGGCATAGCAAGTCTACCATAGAGCAAATGCCGCTTGATATAGTTATTGATATGCAAGATATCAATAAAGACCAATTGCAACTTAAAACAGTTATTACCTTAGGAGAACAAGAAGCTATTGAAATTCAGGCAAGCCAAGTTGCTTTTGATGACAATTGTTTAACGTTTAGCATCGAAAAGATGCAGATGGATTTTAAGCTAACTCTTGTAAAGGATACCCTAAAGGGAGAGGTTTTCTTAAAGCAACAGGCATTTGATATTCTATTTCATCCTTTAGAGAATTCTTTACCTGGAGACCCTACTTTAGTATCTAGTGTTCAAGACTTACAAAAGTTACAACACATGGAAAAACAGCAGTACAAGTACAAGGTTTCAGATTATTTTGAGCGTCCTGATTCCTTTGGGTTTCAACTTTCTCCACAAGGAAAGTATTTGTCTTTCAAGAAAAAGGATGAAAAAGGAAAGGCTCATGTGTATATTAAGGACATTGACAAGCAAAAGGTAAGTAGAGTAATTCAAGAAGATAAGGAGCTAATACGCGGCTATGGCTGGTTAACTGAGCAAAGGCTCGTTTACATAATGGATAAGGGAGGGGATGAGAATTACCATATTTATGCCGTGGATGTAGATGGCTCCAATGCAATGGACTTAACGCCATATCCAAAAGTGAAGGCTAACATTTTAAATTTATTAAAAGAGGACCAGGATCATATTATTATCAGTCTTAATTTAGATAATCCTCAAGTTTTTGAACCCTATAAGCTCAATATCCACAATGCTCAAATGGTTAAACTCTTTGAGAATAAACAAGCTAGTACTCCGATTTCTAGTTATGATTTTGATAAGGATGGAAATTTAAGGGGATATAGTCAAATGCTTGATGGGATAAAAACCCAGTATTTTTACAAAGCCCAGGGCAAGAGCGAATTTTCTTTGTACCATACTATTGATTGGTGTGACACTTTTGCCATTTTAAGTTTTGATTATTCCAATGAAAACAAGGATGCTGCCTATGTTCTGACCAATTTAGATTCGGATAAGCTAAGAATTGTACTTTGGGATTTTGCAACTAATACGGCAATTAAAACGATTTATGAAAATCCAGATTATGATGTATCTATTTTAGGTTTATCGCGTTTAAGAAACTGGGAAATTGATTATGTGGGCTATATTGGTAGTAAGCTTACTATAGAGCCTGTAAGTGAAACATATAAGCAAATACATCAAGATTTAACCCAGTATTTTACACAGGATCAATATAGTATTGCAGATAAAACCGATAAGGAGGATAAGTACTTGGTATTTGTGCAAAGCGATACTTTATATGGAAGCTATTATTTTTATGATAAGCAAAGTAGAAAGATTACTTTACTTTATGATTTAATGCCTCAATTAGAGCGTAAAGATATGGCTACTATGCTACCAATTAGCTTTACTTCTAGAGATAATATAACCCTTCACGGATATATTACTTTACCTCAAAAGGCATTGGATGGTCAGAAAGTTGCTTTGATTGTTAACCCTCATGGAGGGCCACAGGGTATTAGAGATTCTTGGGGCTTTAATCCAGAAGCTCAACTTTTTGCCAGTAGGGATATGGCCACTTTACAAGTAAACTTTAGAATTAGTGGTGGATACGGGAAGGAATTCTTTACTAGTGGTTTTAAACAAATTGGTAGAAAAGTAATGGATGACATTGAAGATGGAGTAGCTTACTGTATAGCTCAAGGTTGGATAGATCCCGATAGAATCGCCATTTATGGAGCTAGCCACGGTGGTTATGCCACTTTAATGGGGCTAATTAAGACCCCGGATTTATACCGCTGTGGAGTAGATTATGTTGGGGTCTCTAGTATTTTTACATTCTTTGATTCTTTTCCAGAGTATTGGAAGCCTTATAAAGAAATGGTAAAACAGATTTGGTACGATTTGGATGATCCTAAGGAAAGGGAGATAGCAAAATTAGTTTCTCCAATTTACCAGTTGGATAAAATATCTAAACCATTATTTGTGGTTCAAGGAGCAAATGATCCAAGGGTTAAAATAGGGGAGTCCGATCAGATTGTGAAGGCTTTAAGGCAAAAGGGATTTGATGTGCCTTATATGGTGAAATATGATGAAGGCCATGGCTTTGGTAAAGAGCAAAACCGCATTGAATTCTACCAATGTATGATGGGGTTCTTTAGTGAGCATTTAAGCAAATAATGTAAAGAGAAGATTATTATCTTTCTATATAGAAAACAAAAAAGCTACCAATATTAATTGGTAGCTTTTTCTATATATAGTAATGTAAAATTATTTTACAGTAAAACCAGAATTCTTTAAGTATGCATCCATACTTGGTTCTTTTCCTCTAAATTCTTGGTAAAGAACATCTCCTGATTTAGAATTTCCTTTAGAAAGTATTTTTTCACGGAAATAGTCTCCATTTTCACGTGTAATACCTCCGTTTTCTAATAACCACTGGTAAGCATCATTATCTAATACTTCTGCCCATTTGTAAGAGTAGTATCCAGCTGCATATCCTCCACCGAAGATATGGTTAAAATAAGAAGAACGGTATCTTGGAGGTACTTGCTCTATATCTAAACCATATTTAGCTAAAGCTTGTTTTTCAAATTCTTGTACATCTTCTACAGTAGCATCTTCAGGTAAAGTATGCCATTCTAAGTCTAATAAAGAAGCACCAAGTACCTCACTTAAATTGTATCCTTTGTTGAAGTTTCTTGCATTTTCAATTTTCACTAATAATTCCTGAGGGATTACCTCTCCTGTCTCATAGTGTTTTGCATAATTCTTTAAAATAGCAGGATCAAATGCAAAATGCTCATGGAATTGAGAAGGTAGTTCCACAAAATCCCTAGAAACTCTTGTACCTGATAATTTAGGGTAAGTTTGGTCAGAGAAAAATCCATGTAAAGCATGTCCAAACTCATGGAAAACAGTAACTACGTTATCTAATGAAAGTAGCGCTGGTTGTCCAGGTGCTGGTTTTTGGAAGTTTCCAACGTTATAAATAACTGGTAAATTATTTAATAATTTAGATTGGGTAACAATACTGCTCATCCAAGCTCCTCCACGTTTAGAGTCTCTTTGGTAGTAGTCAGTATAGAATAATCCAACTGGAGTTCCGTCTTCATTGAATATTTCATATACTTTTACATCCTCTTGCCATACTGGAATATCTTTTCTTTCTTTAAAAGTAATTCCATAAAGCTCTGTAGCCATGTGGAATACTCCATTTTCTAAGACAGAATTAAATTCAAAATAAGGTTTAATTTCATTTTGATCTAAGTCATACTTTTCTTTTCTAATCTTAGAAGAATAGTATTCCCAGTCTGCTGGAGTTAAAGTAAATGGATCTTGTTGTGCATTTACTGCTGTTTTTAATTCATTTGGTTGTAAAGCGCTATGGTTTTGCACTTTATTCATATAAGCTTGTAATTCTGCAGCTTCTTCATTAGCACTTTGTACAGCATAAGGACTCATCTTCTCTAATAATGCGATTGCATTAGTAGGATTCTTTGCCATACTAGTCTGTAAAGACCACTCTGCATAGTTATCATACCCCATTAACTTGGCTTTTTGCGCTCTTTTTTTAGCGATTTGTGCAATAGTTTTTGTGGTATTGTTTTTATCATCTTGCTTTTCAGCTCTTTGCCAAGCTTGATCGTAAAGTTTTCTTCTTGTTTGTGGATCCTCAAGTACTGCCAAGTCTGGTTGCTGGGTAGTATTGTTTAAATCTATAAGATAAGTTCCATCAGGTTGCTTAATAGACTCTAGCTGTGCATCTGAAAGACCTTTTAATTCTTCTTTAGTAAAGCTTACTCCTCCTTGTTTTGTAGCAGCTAATAACTGATCAGAGAAGGTATTAGTTAAAGTAGCTAATTCTTGATTAATTACTTTTAACTGCTCTTTTTGTTCTTCATTTAAATTGGCACCAGCAATTTCGAAACCTTGGTAATAAACCTCTAAAAGTCTTTGTTGCTCTTGGTTTAAATCTAAATTATCTTGGTTATCGTATAATACCTTAATTCTTTGGAATAATGGATCATTCAAATAAATGGCATCAGAGTGCTGTGCAAACACTGGTGATAACTCACTGTTTATTTGTTTTAATTCATCATTGGTATGTGCTCCAATTAAAAGGAAATATACAGCGCTAACTCTATCTAAGAGTTCGCTAGATTTTTCCATTGCTACAATAGTATTATCAAAAGTAGGAGGTTCTGGATTAGTAGCAATTGCGTTAATAGCTTCTTGTTGACGACGCATTCCTTCTAATAAAGCTGGTTTAAAGTCTTTATTTTTAATGTTGTCAAAATCTGCCGTTCCATAAGGCAAGTTACTTTTTTCTTGAAAAAAAGCATTGGAGGAATCCCAATTTTGAGATTCTTGGTTGTTGTCTTTGTCCTTTTGGCATGAAACCGATAAAAGAGAGGCTCCTGCAAAAACACTTAGTACTGCTTTTTTAGCATTCATAAATTAAGGTATTTGAGTTAGTTGGTGTCAAATATATATAATATCTTAGTAATATGTTGTTTTATCTAGGATAATAATGCGCTACTATAAGGTATATCTCAAAGGTTTTCTCTCTTTTTAAGGAAATCAACTAAAAAAACAACCGTTAACTCCTTTTTATTATAAGTAGTATAGTGAAAATAAAAATATATAGTATCCTATTTTGTTTTGCCTGTGGCTTTGCTTTTTCGCAAAGTGCTCAGGTGCGTCAAATAATGACTAGGGGAACTTCCTTGCAAACCCAAAATGAATTAATTGAGCAATTTAATTGGCAAAAAAAACAAGATGAGCAAAGTAAGGCCTTTATTTTAAAAGATACTTTGGAGGTATTAGTACCAAAGGACCCTGTTTATAGCCTAGAGAGAATCAACCCCGATGGAGTTTATATTTATTATAGTGTAAACAATAGTAAAGCCGCAGAATTCTCTCGAGTGCATTACTTACAAAGAGGACTGTTGGAACTTAAAGGGGAAAAGCTCTTAGGGCAAAATATGTTCGTTGGATTATTAGATGCCGATGTAGTATTAGATAGTCATAAGGAGTTTGGTTGGGATGGGACTAATACAAGAGCTCTTGTAATGGATAAGGCAAAAGAATCTTCCCTTGTTTTTGATTTAGGCTCTTCCCAAAGTATAGATAGGCGTAATCACGCTACCCATGTTGGAGGAACCTTAATAGCAGGTGGTTATAAAAGCAATGCTTTGGGCATATTACCCTATGGTCAGTTATATAGTTATAATTGGGACAAAGATATTTTAAAAATGGTATCTCTTGCATCAAATGGGGTTTGGCTATCGAATCATTCCTATGGGATTGCTACTATTTCAAAAGATAATATAGCTTTAATACCTGCCCATTATTTTGGTGTTTACTCTCGTGAGGCCAAAAACTTTGATACAGTCATGAGAGAATTCCCTTATTATCAGGCGGTGGTAGCAGCAGGTAATGATAGGAAAAACTACGCAATTCTCAATCCTAGTAAAAAAGGAAAGGATTTATTAGTGGGATATGCCCTTGCAAAAAATGCTATTGTTGTAGGAGCAATTCTAGGGGAAAGATTAACTAGTAAAGGAGTAAAATTCTTAGAAACCAATTTTAGTAGTTATGGCCCTACTGCTGATTTTAGGGTGAAACCAGATATTGTGGCCAATGGAGTAGGAGTGTATTCGAGTATTTATAGTAGTCTAGATGGACCTGAAAATGCTAGTTATGGTTTAAAATCAGGAACCTCAATGGCTACACCTGTGGTAAGTGGTATTCTTACCCTTTGGCAACAATGGGTAATTGAAAATAGAAAAATCCCCTATAAGGCAAGTAGTATTAAGGCTATAATGATTCATTCTGCCGAGCCCTTAGAAACGTCTTTGGGGCCTAGTTATCGTTATGGATGGGGGTTGGTAAATGCCTATAGTGGTCTTTTATTACTTAAGAATTCTTTGGAGCAAAAATCTCTGATTCTACAAGAGGCGATTTATGATAATCAAGGATTTTCAGCAAGCGTTTTTCTTAAGGAAGATAGTCCTAGTGTGAGCTTTACCTTAGTATGGAATGATTTAGCTGCACAGGATAAGATACAGTTAAACCTCGATGGACAAACGCCTGATTTAATAAACGATTTAGATATGCGTATTATCGGGCCAGACGGGCAAGAACACTTTCCTTGGGTACTCAATAAAGACTATAATAATTTGGTTGCTATCCAAGGTGATAACGATGTAGATAATGTGGAGAAAATAGACATTTTCGATGCACTAAAAGGAGAGTATATCATTAATATTCGCCCTAAGGGTAATTTTATCAATAATTGGCAGGATTTTTCTTTAGTAGCAAGTGATCAAAATTTTGGAGGGTTAAGTCTGGTGCCAAGGCAGCAAAAACAGGAAGACTTGACATTTCAAGTATGGCCTAACCCTGCCCCAGATAAATTACACTTATTAATACCCGAGCAAATTGTATTTGATAAAAATGAGTTAGAGGTCTACAATATTAAAGGGCAATTAGTTTATTCTAAAGTTATTTTCAAGGTCGATCACTATGAGTTAAATGTAGCTCATTTTGAGCCTGGACTTTATTTTTTAAAATTAAAAGGCAGTTTAAAAGACTATCAAGCCAAATTTATAAAGAAATAAGGTCAGAAGTGTATAATGATTTTTTTATACGAAGATCTCTACTATCCAAAGAATAAGAAGTTTAGGATTTTATTTATAAGGAAAGAACATAGACAACGGTCTTGAGAGGCTTTAAATACAAGGATACAGTAGTATTTTTAATACAATAAGGATATATTTGCTTTACTAGGTTAGACAAGTATAGGGATAGTATTTCTAACTCAATCTTGGCTAAAATGCGTTACACTGTAATCTGTTTTTTTCCTAGTAAACAATAAAAACTACAAAATAAACTACAAAAATTATGAAGAAAACATTTACTATTGCTCTGATGTTCCTTTGCAGTATGCAAATTTTTAGTGCTAACCAGCAAACGCAAAATAGCAAAAAACCAAGAATTATCATTTTAGCAACAGGAGGAACTATCGCAGGCTCAGGAGAGTCTTCTACTAAGGCAGCTTATACAGCAGGAAAAATTCCTATTGAAACACTTTTAGATGCAGTACCTCAAATGAAGGATATTGCCGATATTCAAGGAGAGCAAATTGCACAAATTGGAAGCCAAGATATGAATGTAGAAACTTGGTTGAAACTAAGCGATAGAATTAATGAGATTTTCAATGAAGATTTAGCAGATGGTGTAGTTGTAACCCACGGAACGGATACACAGGAGGAAACGGCTTATTTTTTAGATTTAACAGTAGAGTCTAATAAGCCAATTGTTGTAGTTGGAGCTATGCGACCTGCAACGGCAATGAGTCAAGATGGTAATAGAAATCTTTTAGATGCTGTAATGGTTGCTGCAAGTCCAAATAGTAAAGATGTAGGTGCAGTTATCGCTATGAATGAGGCAGTTTTTGCCGCTAGAGATGTAACAAAAACAAATACTACTAACATGGCTACTTTTCAATCTAGAAACTTTGGACCTATAGGACTGATTTTTGATGGAAAAGTAAGCTATTACTATAAAAGTATAAAAAACCAAGGTCCTTTCTTTAATGTACAAGGATTAAAAAATCTACCTGAAGTAGAAATTGTGTATGGATATGCAGGAGCAAGCGACAGAGCAGTAAGAGCTGCTATGAGAGATAAAGTAAAAGCAATAGTATACGCTGGTGTAGGAAATGGAAACTTTAACCAACAAGTAGGAGCTTCTTTAGAAAAAGCTGCTAAAGATGGAATTATTGTTTGTCGTAGTGCAAGAGCAGGCGAGGGACGTGTTACTTTGAACAATGAAGTAGATGATGAAAAACTAGGTTTTGTTGTAGCAGACGATTTAAGCCCACAAAAGGCTAGAATTTTATTAATGTTGGCTTTAACAAAAACACATAACATAGAGGAAATTCAAAAAATATTATTTGATTATTAGTTTAGAGTACGAAAAAGAAGTACCTTTAACGAGAATATTAAAAATAGAGTGTATATCTTAAGGTATACACTCTATTTTGTTTAGATAAAATATTGAAAAGATGTTGTTTATTCAATTTTTAGTGCTTTTAAGTATGATTCTGATCGGCTCTCGCATGAAAGGAATCGGATTAGGAGTAATGGGAGTAGTTGGATTAAGTATTTTTGTATTTATTTTCCAAATGAAACCAGCAGAACCACCCATTGATGTTATGATTGTGATTATGACTATCGTAACAACTGCTGCTGCATTACAGGCTTGTGGTGGATTAGACTATTTAGTTAGTCTTGCAGAGAGAATAATTAGAAGTAATCCTTCTAATATTGTTTTTATAGGACCTTTTACCGTTTACTTCTTTTGTTTGTTTGCAGGTACTGCTCATTTACTGTACTCTTTACTTCCTATTATTTCCGAAGTAGCTGCAAAAAAGCGAATTCGTCCTGAACGTCCTCTAAGTATGTCTGTTATTGCCTCTCATATGGCTATAACTGGAAGTCCTATGAGTGCTGCTACGGCTGCTTTTGCAGGAGCAGGTATCTTAGGATATCCTGGAGCTTTGGTAGATATTATGAAATATAGTATACCAGCTTGTATACTTGGTATACTTATCGGATGTTTTTCCGTTTTAAGAAAGGGGAAAGATTTAGATCAAGATCCGGAATTTTTAGAAAAGATGAAAGACCCTGTATTTGCTGAATCTATGGATAGCGATGTGGACTCTAACCCCAATTCTATAGGTAGAGGTGCTAAAGTTTCTGTGGTTATTTTCTCTTTAGCTGTTGGGATGATCGTTTTATTTGGAGCTTTTCCAAGTCTGTTACCAGTATTTGAACCAGGAGAGTCTAATTTGATTTTAAAAAGCAATGGGGAATTACAAATGGTAGGTGTTATTAGTATGATTACTTTATCTGCTAGTGCATTAATGCTTTTAATTACCAAAACTTCTGCTGTGAAGGTTACTCAAACTTCTTTATTTACATCTATGGCTACTGCTGTTGTAAGTGTTTTTGGAGTTGTTTGGATGAGTAAGACCTTTATTGATCATAATATGGGGGAGATTAAGTTATTTTTAAGTGCAGTGGTAGATGAGTACCCTTGGACATTTGCCTTTGCGGTATTTATTTTAGGAGCTTTGATGTTTAGTCAAGCGGCAACTACAAAAACGATGATGCCTTTAGGAATGGCTCTTGGGATTGGTAATCCAGCTTTAATTGCGATTTTCCCTGCTGTAAATGCTGATTTCGTTCTTCCGGGTTACCCTACTTTATTAGCAGCTATTAATTTTGACCGAACAGGTACTACTAAAATAGGCAAGTATGTCTTTAATCACAGTTTTATGCTACCTGGGCTAGTTACTGTTATTTGCGCTATAGCTTTAGGGTTTTTATTTATAGGTTTATATTGATATATCTCTATATATAAGGTAGTATTTGAACTACCTTAATATGGGAGAAAAGGGAAGTAACTCTAAAGTGGGTATTATTTATAAAATAATATAAGGTCTATTTGGTTAGATTTAAGATAGTTAGTTTTTTTGCGGAAAAAAGAATTAAAAAAAGCATGTATAAAGTTTGGAAGTAAGGAATAAGTTTCTACTTTTGCACCCGCATTAAGCAAGACGATCTTATACAAAAAGAAGTAAAGTTACCTTTTAAAAACATTAAAGAAATTTTAAGAAAAATAAATTTGGATAATGAAAAAATAAGGTGGTATCTTTGCAGTCCGCTTTAGGAAATACGAGGGCTGGCAAGAAATTAAAGAATGAAAATTTTCGAAA